>LJOT01000437.1 GCA_001672075.1 Anabaena sp. CRKS33 | reverse complement strand
GCGAAGGGTGGTGTTAGCGATTCTCAAGTATTATGCTAGTGCTGTTGTTTTGTTAATTTCTGTATTTTATTCTGTGTTTTATTATGCTGGGAACTGCTGTAAAATTTTCTCAATCATCTGATTGACTTGAGAACTATAACTACTACCAAATAAGTTAAAATGGTTCAAAATATGATACAGATTATAGAGTGTTTTCCTGGTTTCATATCCTTGATCTAAGGGAAATACTTCTTGATAACTTTGATAAAAAGCTGACGGAAAACCTGCAAATAGTTCTGTCATGGCTATATCAACTTCTCTATCTCCAAAATAAGTTGCAGGATCAAAAATCACTGGTTCATTTTCATTGGTAAAACCTACATTGCCTCTCCATAAATCTCCATGAACTAAAGAAGGTTGAGTTTGATAATCTGTGAATAGTTGGGGAATGGCTGCTAATAATTTAGCTGTGTGGGGAAAATTTTGACCGCGTTTTTTGGCGAGTTGCAATTGATGGTTTAAACGGTTTTGAGTATAAAATTCTGGCCAAGAAGCATGAAAGTTATTGATTTGGGGTGTAGAACCGATGGTGTTATTTATATTCCAACCAAAACCCTGTTTGGTGGTAATTTTGTGCATGGCTGCTAATTTACGTCCCATTTCTGTCCAAGATTGATGATTACCATTGGTCAAATTTAGCCATTCTAATACAATATAGCTGGAAGTTTTTGTTATTCCCCAACAAATTGGTTTGGGAACGCGGATAGTTTTAGTATTATAGATTTGTTGTAAACTTAGCATTTCTGCTGTAAACATTGATTGTTGGGAGGGTTGGTTAAGTTTGACGAAGTAGGTTATTTTACTATTGCTAATGGCGTAATTTTGGTTAATACATCCACCGTTAATAGGTAAATGCTGATTACTGACAAATTTTTCTCCAGTGATTTGACTAATATGGTGATCGATTTCTGGCCAAGTCATAGTTTTTTGATTGTTTGTTAATTGTTGGTTGTTGGTTGTTAAGAATAGATTACCAATGACTAAACAGGTTTGACAATAACGATACCATAAGCATTGGGGGAAAGATAATTTTTGGCTGCTTGGATTAAATCAGTTGCTTCCTGTGCGTGCATGAGTTGGGGATAGTTAAAAGCTGGTTCTAAATCACCAATTAAAGACTGATAATAACCATATAATCCGGCGCGATCGCTTGGCGTTTCATTACCAAAAATAAAGCGATTAGCGACTCGTTTTCGCACACGGTAAATTTCTGATTCTTTGATAAATTCTGTTTGTAATATGCGAAGATGTTGAGCGATCGCTTTTTCTACGGCGGCTAAATTTTCTACATGACATTTGGCGGAAATTGAAAATACACCTTGCCATAAATTACTCATGTTACTAACAGAAATTGAAGATACTAACTCCTGTTCTTCCCGTAAATCATGGACTAATCTAGAAGTTCTGACCTGTCCTAAAATTCCGGCTATAATATCAAGTGCATAGGTTTGATTTAATTCTTTTAATCCTGGTACTCGCCAAATCATTATTAATCTTGCTTGTTGGAGAGTTTCATCAACAAATTCTCGACGCACAATTTCTGTAAATGCAGGTTCAGGAATTACAGGTGTTTCTGTTAATTCACTTATTTCTTGTTGCTGATTTTTACTAAATTCTGCTGCGATAATTTCTATTAATTGTTCTACTGGTAAATTACCTACAGCTACTGCTGTAATTGATTTCGGTTGATACCAATGAGTATGGAAATCTCGCATTTGTTGGGGTTTGATTTGAGAAATAACTGCAGCAGGTCCAAGGACTGGACGACGATAGGGTAGGGTGTCAAAAGCGGTTTCCATGGCGTGACGATAAATGCGTCGTCCGGGGTTATCTTGAGAGCGTCTAATTTCTTCTAAAACTACTAGTCGTTCTTGTTCAAAAGCATGATTAGGAATACTAGGGTTACAAACAACATCTATTTGTAATGGTGCTAATTCAGCAAAGTCTTTAGGTGCAGTTGTGATATAATAATGGGTGTAGTCTTGGCTGGTGGCTGCATTGGTGACAGCACCGCGCTCTTCAATGCGACGTTCAAATTCACCGCTAATGAGTTTTTGTGTGCCTTTAAAAACAATATGTTCTAAGAAGTGGGCTATGCCATTGATAGCGTCAGTTTCCATTGCTGAACCTGTTTTTACCCACAGGTTAAGATTAACTGCGTCTACTGGCATTTGTTCGGCAATAATAGT
>LJOT01000787.1 GCA_001672075.1 Anabaena sp. CRKS33 | reverse complement strand
GTTTATGACAAAATAAGCAATTAGAGCGATCGCCCTGAAAGAATATTCTTGAGAAATGCAAGCCAAAAGGTATATAAAACTATACCAACAAGTCAAGCGATCACTTCCCTGACTCTAGATATGACAACTGAACTTCTCCTGAGAGGAAGTCTCAGAAGTAAGAAACGAAAAAAAGAGGTAGAAAACCTAGCGTTGATATGGAAATAGAGGTCAACATTAATGAATCAAATTTCCACGAAAAACAATTATGAAAACTGATAAATTATTTTACAGAATTTTTTTAAATCAACCTGGATTAATCTCAGAATTAGTATCCGGTATTCCCCCTGATTGTGAATTTGAATATAGTGCGCCCGTCATCAAAGAAAACGAAACCCGTTTAGATGGATTATTAACACCAGTAAACAAAAAAACAGATTTTCCACTAATCTTTCTCGAAGCGCAAATGCAAAGAGATAAGAAATTTTATGGGCGTTACTTTCGAGGGATATTTAGCTATCTCGAACAATATGAAACCAAGCGAAGTTGGCAAGGATTACTAATTATATTAAACAACAGATTAGACTTAGGTTCAGAAATTCCCTAC
>LJOT01000786.1 GCA_001672075.1 Anabaena sp. CRKS33 | reverse complement strand
TCCCTAACCAATCACTTAATTCCCTCGCTAACCATTCCAATTCTGCTTCAGATTTAAGAGTATCAAGATCAAACTCAAATTTTTCTACTCCTGCCCAAATTTCTAATTTTGCTGGTTGTAGGTAAGGTGCTTGCGCTTCTATAATAGTTGGGTTTTTAACTCTAGTAAAACATCTTGGTGTATAAATCAGTTTATTAATACTTGCTCTAGAAGCTGAACGAGGGCGGATTTTCCATTTTTCTAACTGAGTATCAAAAGTAATTTTATCTTTATCTATACGTATTTTCATGCTGCCAAATAAAGGGTATAATATGCCATTATATGTCATGAAAAAGCCAGCACCCCAAAAAGGTAATGAAAACAAAGCAAAGGGAATATTGGCAGGAAAAGGAGTAAAAAGAGCGCCAATAGTCCAAACTAAGATAAATAAATTCCAAAATGTGGCAAAAAAACCTATAAATACCATCGAGGGTTTAAAGCCAGTAGGGGGAATAATAATTTCTAAAAAATCTTCATTTTTGGTGAGTTGAATTTCACTACCTGCTGGTTTACCAACAGCTAAAGCTGTAATTTCAGTATATTCCCC
>LJOT01000785.1 GCA_001672075.1 Anabaena sp. CRKS33 | reverse complement strand
ACGCACATGACCTGACCATTAAACAAGACTTGGCTCGCGCCAAAGAACAGTATGAACGAGTTTTACAAATTGATCCCAATAGACAATTATCTCAGGATAAATTGGCAGAAATTGGAGCTTTTGAATCTCAGTTAAAAGGTGTACAAAACCTAAGATCACAACCACAAATCATAGCAAATAAAACTACAGTCAAACCGAAACCATTCACAGGAATCATGAAAATACCTGTTGCATTTTTTGCCTTAACTACGGTTGTATCTGTTTTCGGTTTTGGTATTTATCAGCAGCTTTCTAGAACCTGTCCAGCAGGTGAAAACAAAGAATTACGTGTTTTAGGTGTTTCTTGTGTAGTAGATAATAGCAAAATTAGCCGAGGTGAAAGAACCTTATTTCCTTTTCCTAATATTGATAATCCCTCCCGTGACCAAGGTATTGCAGCTTTCAAAAATGGTAATTATCAACAAGCGGCTAAGTTATTTAAACAGACCATAGAAGCAAAGAAAAAGGATCCAGAACTAGTAATTTACTATAATAATGCCCGCGCTCGTCAACAGGGTTCTCCCTTTACATTGGCCGCCGTTGTACCC
>LJOT01000008.1 GCA_001672075.1 Anabaena sp. CRKS33 | reverse complement strand
AACAGCCCAACCTGGGGATTAATTGGCGCTCCCTGGAACAAAAAAGCTCAAGTGAAAGCTAAAGCTAAAGCTTCCGTCTAGGGAACAAAAATCTGGGGTAAAACCCCAGGAGAGTTGGAAATTCAAGATTCAAAATTAAAAATTCTCAGTTTTGAATTTTGCATTCTGAATCTTGAGTGGTATTTCCGACTCTCCACCAAACGCAAACATCATACACAGCAAGCTTGGAGATATAGAAATGCCTCAAGATCCAAATAAGATTCAGGACCACGTTGAGCTATTCCACCAACCAGAATATCAACAACTGTTTGAAAACAAAAAACAGTTTGAAAATGGCCACACTTCCGAAGAAGTACAACGGGTAGCAGACTGGACAAAAACCTGGGAATATCGGGAAAAGAACTTTGCGCGGGAAGCTTTAACCGTTAACCCAGCTAAAGGTTGTCAACCTTTAGGTGCTATGTTTGCGGCCGTAGGTTTTGAAGGTACTCTTCCCTTCGTTCAAGGTTCTCAAGGTTGCGTGGCTTACTTCCGTACCCACTTAACCCGTCACTACAAAGAACCATTTGCTGGTGTTTCTTCTTCCATGACAGAAGACGCGGCTGTATTCGGTGGTTTGCAAAACATGATTGATGGTTTGGCTAACTCTTACAAACTATACAATCCTAAGATGATTGCTGTTTGTACCACCTGTATGGCAGAAGTTATCGGTGATGACTTACAATCATTCATTGGTAACGCTAAAGAAGCTGGTTCTGTTCCTCAAGATCTCCCAGTTCCTTTTGCTCACACTCCTAGCTTCGTTGGTTCTCACATCACTGGTTACGATAACATGATGAAGGGAATCCTTTCTACCTTAACCGCAGGTAAAAAGAAAGCCAAGAGCAACGGTAAAATCAACTTTATTCCTGGTTTTGATACCTACGTAGAAAACAACCGCGAAGTTAAGCGCATTGCTTCTTTGATGGGTATTGACTACACCTTATTATCTGACAACAGTGACTATGTTGACTCACCTTGTGATGGTGAGTACAATATGTACCCAGGTGGTACTAAACTAGAAGACGCAGCAGACTCCATTAACGGTAAAGCTACTATTGCTCTTCAAGCTTACTCCACAGCTAAGACCCGTGAATACATTGCTAAGGAATGGGGTCAAGACGTTTGTGTTTCTCGTCCTTGGGGTATCAAGGGAACTGATGAGTTCTTGATGAAACTCAGCGAAATGACTGGTAAGGCTATTCCTGAAGAGTTAGAAATCGAACGTGGTCGTGCAGTTGATGCGATGACTGACTCCCATGCTTGGTTACATGGTAAGCGTTTCGCTATCTATGGTGATCCTGACTTAGTTTACAGTGTAGTTGGTTTCATGTTAGAAATGGGTGCTGAACCAGTACACATCTTGGTTCACAACACCAATGACGTATTTGAGAAAGAATTGCAAGCATTGTTAGATTCTAGCGCCTTCGGTAAGTCTGCTAAAATCTGGGGTGGTAAAGACTTGTGGCACTTACGCTCCCTGTTATTTACCGAACCCGTAGATCTATTAATTGGTAACTCCTACGGTAAGTATTTATGGCGTGATTGTGGTGTACCTTTGGTCAGAATTGGTTATCCTATCATGGACCGTCACCACTACCACCGTTACGCAACTGTTGGTTATAAAGGTGTTATTAACCTGTTGAACTGGATTGTAAATACAATCTTTGAAGAAATTGACCGTACTACCAATGTTCCTGGTCAAACCGATATTTCCTACGACTTAGTTCGTTAAAAATTATCTAGGGGTGGGATTCTCCCCTCCTTTCGGTCGAAAATAAGCAAAGGGGACAGGAAATTGGGTAAATTCCCTAAAATCCTCTCCCCTATCTTCAGTTCCACTAGCTTAACTAGCCTAATCTTTGTTCCTTTCATCTACCTGACAGATGAATTTTCCCATAAGTTCCCAGAAAAATTATCTCTTTTGATCAGCGTTAATCAATGTTATGAAAATCCCACTCTGGAAAATATAGATAAATACATATCTTTTTTGCAGGTTTATCTGTGTAAATATTAAATTAATCTTGTTTCGCGCTCAGAAGCAAAGGAGCAAAGACGCAAAGGAAGAAATATATTAATTTAAACTGTAGTCTAAATATGTGAAGTCGGCTGTAATTTTGTGGAAATCATCATTTTGATGATGGACTTTAATCAAGATTTGTACTGTTAATAGCGAGAATAAAAATGAAAATCACCCAAAGTAAAATTAACGAATTGCTGAGTGAATCAGGATGTGAACATAATCAAAAAAAACAGGCAGAAAAAAAGAATAAATCTTGTACACAACAAGCTCAACCAGGTGCGGCTCAAGGGGGTTGTGCTTTTGATGGTGCGATGATTGCTTTAGTCCCAATTACTGACGCTGCTCATTTAGTTCATGGTCCGATCGCTTGTGCTGGAAATTCCTGGGGAAGTCGTGGAAGTTTGTCTTCTGGTCCAATGCTTTATAAGACGGGTTTTACTACCGATGTTGGGGAAAATGATGTAATTTTCGGTGGTGAAAAAAAGCTTTATAAAGCGATTTTAGAAGTTAATCAAAACTACAAGCCTGCGGCGATTTTTGTTTACGCCACCTGTGTTACAGCCCTAATTGGTGATGATATTGATGCAGTTTGTAAGGTAGCAGCCGAAAAAATTGGAACTCCTGTTATTCCTGTTATTGCTCCGGGATTTATTGGTAGTAAAAACTTAGGTAATCGTTTTGGTGGTGAAGCTTTACTAGAATATGTAGTGGGAACTGCTGAACCTGAATATACTACCCCTTATGATATTAATTTAATAGGTGAATACAATATTGCGGGGGAAATGTGGGGGGTTTTACCCTTATTTGAAAAGTTAGGAATTAGGGTTTTATCGAAAATTACAGGTGATGCTCGTTATCAAGAAGTACGTTATGCTCACCGGGCAAAATTAAATGTCATGATCTGCTCACGAGCGCTTTTAAATATGGCGCGAAAAATGGAGGAGCGTTACGGTATTCCTTACATTGAAGAGTCATTTTATGGCATTAATGATATTAACCGTTGTTTGCGAACTGTGGCGGCTAAATTAGGTGATGCTGATTTACAAGAACGCACAGAAAAACTCATTGCTGACGAAACTGCGGCCTTAGATATTGCTCTTGCTCCCTATCGAGAAAAATTAAAAGGAAAACGCATTGTTCTCTATACTGGTGGTGTGAAAAGTTGGTCAATTATTTCCGCTGCGAAGGATTTGGGAATTGAAGTTGTGGCCACAAGTACCCGCAAAAGTACGGAAGAAGATAAAGCTAAAATTAAAAATCTGTTGGGTAATGATGGTATTATGCTGGAGAAAGGTAACGCTTCCGAACTCCTGAAATTAATTGCAGAGACTAACGCAGATATGCTTATTGCTGGCGGTAGAAATCAATATACTGCTTTAAAAGCCAGAATTCCCTTTTTAGATATTAACCAAGAACGTCATCATCCCTACGCGGGTTATGTGGGTATGGTGGAAATGGCGCGGGAGTTAACTGAGGCTTTATATAGTCCTGTGTGGGAGCAAATTCGTAAGCCGGCTCCTTGGGAATAATTGTCTTACACAGGGAGTAGCCTGAGCGACTAGAAGTCGCGGCTATACAAGCAAAGTCCGCCTACGCGGACTAATAAATATAGACGGGCTAGAAGCCCATCCCACAAGATTTTTAGATGTTCTAGATGTTCTATAATTTATCAAAGATTAATTTATGGCGATCGCAATTGTTCCAGAAAAGTCTGTGACTGTCAACCCCCTCAAACAAAGTCAGGCTTTAGGTGCTTCTTTGGCTTTCTTGGGTTTAAAGGGAACTATGCCCTTATTTCATGGTTCTCAGGGTTGTACAGCCTTTGCAAAGGTGGTTTTGGTTCGACATTTTCGGGAAGCAATTCCCCTTGCTACTACTGCAATGACAGAAGTTACTACTATTTTGGGTGGTGAGGAAAATGTGGAACAAGCTATTCTCACTTTAGTAGAAAAGGTACAACCAGAAATCATTGGTTTATGCACCACTGGGTTAACAGAAACTAGAGGTGATGATATTGAACGTTTTTTAAAAGATATTCGAGAACGTCACCCCGAACTTAATCATTTAGCCATTATTTTTGCTCCCACTCCCGATTTTAAAGGTGCATTACAAGACGGTTTTGCAGTTGCAGTAGAAAGTATAGTTAAAGAAATTCCCAAAGCAGGGGGAATTAAACCAGAACAAATCACAATTTTAGCTGGCGCTGCTCTCACTCCTGGAGATGTTCAAGAAATTCGAGAAATAGTTACAGCTTTCGGACTAGAACCCATATTTGTTCCTGATTTAGGATCTTCCTTAGATGGACATTTGGAAGATGGTTATACTGCTATAACTGCTAGTGGAACAACTTTAAAAGAATTACGTTCTTTGGGTAGTTCAGCTTTTACCTTAGCCTTAGGTGAAAGTATGCGCCAAGCGGCAAAAATTTTAGAAGAACGCTTTGGAACAGGTTATCAAGTATTCAGAGATCTAATAGGATTAGAACCTGTAGATCAACTTCTGCAAAAATTATCTTTATTAAGTGGAAATCCTGTTCCTGAAAAATATCGTCGTCAACGTCGTCAACTGCAAGATGCAATGTTAGATACTCACTTTTATTTTAGTGCTAAACGAGTATCTTTAGCTTTAGAACCAGATTTATTGTGGAGTATAGTTAGATTTTTGCAATCAATGGGCGCGGAAATTCATAATGCTGTCACCACAACTCGTTCTCCTTTACTTCAAGAACTTCCTATTAAAGATGTCACCATTGGTGATTTAGAAGATTTTGAAAAATTGGCAAGAGGTTCTGATTTATTGATTGGTAATTCTCACGTAAATACTATCGCTAAACGCCTTTCTATTCCCCTCTATCGTTTAGGTATTCCCATTTATGACCGATTAGGAAATGGTCTATTTACCAAAGTAGGCTATCGCGGTACTATTGAGCTTCTTTTCGGCATGGGAAACCTATTTATAGAACATGAAGAATCATCAATGATGAATCAATGGTCATCAGTAATTAATCAAAAGTAGGTTGGGTTAAACGAAGTGAAACCCAACAAACTCACAAAAATTGCTGCTCGAAAAATACGGATTTAATGAACCACTAAGGAACGAATAACACGAAGGAAGAAAGGAAGAAGAAAGAGGAAAGGAAGACGATAGGTAATATTGGACAACAACTAACAAAGGACAAATGAAAGTGAAAATTGCTTTTACGACAACTGACAGAATTCATGTTAATGCTCACTTTGGTTGGGCTAAGGAAATTGATGTTTATGAAATTTCCGACCATGGCTATGAATTTGTAGAAACTCTCAAATTTGAAGGTGATCTAAAAGAAGATGGTAATGAGGATAAAATTACCCCTAAACTTCAAGCACTTAATGATTGCACAATTGTTTATGTTGTGGCTATTGGTGGTAGTGCAGCCGCTCGTTTAATTAAGAAAGGTGTAACTCCAGTTAAGGCTAAATCTGAAGAGGAAAAAATTGCCGAAATTCTCGATAAATTAGTCAAAACTCTCAAGGGTAATCCTCCACCTTGGTTACGAAAAGCTTTACAACAGAAAAAACCTAGTTTCGCTGAAGAAATTGAAAACGAAGCAACAGTATGAGTACAAATAATGTGAATGGAACTGGTAACAATTTAGAGGTGATTTTACCCCTTTTTTTGAAAGCATTAGTTCAACAAATTCGGGCGCAAGATAGTTATGGTTTTTACCGAAATTGGACTGATGAATTAATTCTCAAACCCTATATTGTTACTAAACAAAAGAAACGGGAAATTTCTGTAGAAGGTGAAGTTGATCCCGCTACTATTTCTCGCATAAATGCCTTTTTCCGGGCAGTAGCTGCCAGTATTGAAAAGGAAACTGGACTCATTTCTAATGTAGTTATTGAATTAGGACATGAGGGTTTTGGTTGGGCTTTAGTATTTTCAGGACGCTTATTATTAGCCGTCAAAACTTTACGTGATGCCCATCGTTTTGGTTTTGATTCTTTCGAGAAATTAGACGAAGAAGGCACAAAGTTTGTCGAAAAGGGCATTGATTTAGCCAAACGTTTCCCCGAAGTAGGCAATCTTTAATTAGTCATTGGTCAGTAGTGAGTGGTTACAGGAGACTTGCAAATTTGTTCTCTTCTATAGCAAATTGCAACTGACAACTAACAAAGGACAACTGACCAATGACAAAGGACAAAAAATATGACAATTGAGGAAATCACAACCAAGATTAAAAAGCTAAATAGTAAAGCAGGTCAAATGAAAATGGATCTGCATGATTTAGCAGAAGGACTACCCACAGATTACCACAAACTGATGGATGTTGCTGCGGAAACTTACGAAATCTACTGTCAGTTAGATGGACTCAAGCAACAACTCAAAAAAATGGAGAATTCTAAATGAGTACCAATATTGATGAATTTAAAAACCTCGTAGACGCAGAAGAGTTTTTCATCTTTTTTAATCTGCCCTATGACCAAAAATTTGTAAATGTCAATCGTTTACATATTTTGAAAAAGTTTTCTCAGTTCATGAGTCAAATTGATGATAGTTATCCTCAACTGAGTGACCAAGAAAGATTAGAGAAATATTGTGTTGCTTTGCAACAAGCTTATCAGGTGTTTATAGAATCCACACCCCATGAACAAAAGCTGTTCAAGGTATTTAATGATAAGCCCAAAAATGTTGTCACCCTGACAGAAATCACCTCAGATTAGGAGTTAAAAAGTGATTAACCTAACGCCTACCGAATTGGAACGCTATAGTCGCCAAATGATGCTTCCTAATTTTGGTGAATTAGCTCAAAAGCGCCTAAAATCAGCGACTGTTTTAGTGTCAGGTGTGGGTGGATTAGGTGGCACGGCGGCGCTTTACTTAACAGTAGCAGGCGTTGGGCGGCTGATCCTAGTCCGAGGTGGTGATTTGCGGCTGGATGATATGAATCGTCAGGTTTTGATGACTGACGACTGGGTGGGTAAACCCAGAGTATTTAAAGCCCAAGAAACCCTTAAAGCCATCAATCCTGATGTTCAAGTGGACGTGGTTCACGATTACATTACCGCAGAAAATGTCGATGGGTTGGTACAGTCGGCGGATATGGCTTTGGATTGCGCTCATAATTTCACTGAACGCAATTTGTTAAATGAAGCCTGTGTACGCTGGCGCAAGCCCATGGTAGAGGCTGCTATGGACGGAATGGAGGCTTACCTAACCACGATTATTCCCGGTGTCACCCCTTGTTTATCTTGTCTGTTTCCAGAAAAGCCTGATTGGGACCGACGCGGTTTTTCCGTGCTGGGGGCGGTTTCTGGGACCTTGGCCTGTTTGACCGCTTTGGAAGCGGTAAAGCTGATTACTGGTTTTAGTCAACCGCTGTTATCAGAATTACTGACCATTGATTTAAACAGAATGGAATTTGCTAAACGTCGTTCTCACCGCGATCGCAATTGTCCAGTCTGCGGTAATACTGCCCCTTGGAGATATTCCCAATCTCAAGCCGCAACGGTGTAAGTTACCACTTTTTGAAAATCCACATCCAAATCAGAATATTCGCTACAGAATAGAACACAAAATGACTGTTACTTTAACAGAAAAGGCAGAATTTCGTCTCTGGGCATTTGTCAAGGGTTCTGCAACCGACGAAACTAATAACGCGACAAAAGGTGTCCGCATCTCGGTTAAAGATGGTGGTTGCAGTGGCTATGAGTATGGCATCGAAATTACTAGCAAGCCCCAACCTGATGATATCGTAACTCAACAAGGAAATGTGTTGATTTATGTTGATGCTAAAAGTGCGCCGTTATTAGCAGGTGTGGTAGTTGATTTTGTTGAGGGAGTTATGGATAGCGGTTTTAAGTTTTCCAATCCCAATGCAACTGATACCTGCGGTTGTGGCAAGTCTTTTAAAACCAGTGATGGTACTCCCAATGGTGTACCCTGCGGTAAATAGTTCAAACTTCAAAAGTTAGATCCTTTATTTTGAATTTTGAATTCAATTAGGGAAATTTAACTCACTCAAAAAACTCACTTCATTAATCTTTGAGGAGAATCGAAAAATGGCAACATATCAAGTAAGATTGATCAACAAAAAAGAAGATATAGACACCACAATTGAATGTGATGAAGAGATGACAATTGTAGACGCAGCAGAAGAAGCTGGTCTGGAATTACCTTTCTCTTGTAAATCCGGCGCTTGCTCTAGCTGTGTTGGTAAGATTGTTGAAGGTGAAATCAATCAAGATGATCAATCCTTTTTAGATGATGAGCAAATGGGCAAAGGATTCGCCTTATTGTGTGTTACCTATCCCCGTTCTAACTGCACAATCAAAACCCACCAAGAACCTTATCTTGCTTAATACAATATTTGTCGGGATTTAGGATTTCTAAATTCTTTTACTTTGACAATGATGAAGGATGTTTATCATCTTTCATCATTTCAATTTTTACTTTTTATTTTGATAATCCAATGTTTACCCCTTTTACTGTTATGGGCTGTTCTTTAGAGTTACTAAAATCAGGAGAATGTGGCATAGTTACTTTTTGTCAAACTCAGGATGAGACAATTAGAAAAAAGCTGATATCAATGGGCATTAAAACAGGTAATACCATTACTGTAGAACAGCAATTTCCTACTTTTATTATTAAATGTGGTAGTTTATCTATGACTATAAATCGCCAAATAGCGCGGGCTATTTATGTGCGGGTGCTTGATTCCTGACCATATAGGAATCAACCAGGATTCCTATATGTGTTCATTGTAGTTTGGCAATAAACAAAGAAACAAAATCTGCTCTGTTTGTTTTCAGCCTTGATTCAAACCTTAATTAAAATTTATACCCTCTCATTAGCCAATATTGCCAATCCGCTAATGCTTCTTTAGTGTCTTCATCTGCATCTATAGCTTCAATTTCTGACAACTTGGCTGAAAAAATATCCTCGTCCTTACCAACTGGATAAACCACCTCCACAAACATATCTTTCAGACATTCATCATCAGGAGCCATTCCCAGCACTTCCACTTCTTTTTCTTCCACAACTCCTGACTTCCTACTCTTTTTTTTCCACTTGGCTAAAAAAGGAACATTGAGAGTATCATCTAGATAATAATACCAGCCCATTGCCCTTTTTTCTTTGTCCTCCGCATCAACAAGAATTTCTGTTTTAATGCGATGTTCCCGTATATCATCAGCTTCGATACTTGGCATAAAATTGGGATATCTAATAAAATATCTTGCCCGTGCTAATACAGCTTTGACTTATTTTTTTCCTTTGTGCTTAGTTCTTCACTGGAAGTCCTCTTACCTCAGATAAGATATCTTGTACAACTTGGTAAGCCTCACTAATTGACAGTTCACCTTTTTCTACAAGTTCCATTAATCTTTGAGCATCTTCAGGACTAATCAGATTCAGCTTTAATGGCTCTTTTAGGAAACTATAAAACTTATTTTTGTCATTGTCCCCAATGGTAGATTTTCTTTCCTCAGTTTCCAGTTCCCGTAGCTTCTCTTTTAACTGTCTGAGTATTTCTTCTCGCTTACCTTGCTGATGTGTTCCATCTATTAAAAACCTCTTGACACCAAAAAGCGCTGCTCCTCCTAATGCTGCTGCTCCAGCAACTACCCCTATAGGCGCTGCAACTGGTATGGTAATTAATCCAAAGAGAATAGGGACTGCTGTGCCACCAAAAGCAAATGCTGCTGCACCGGCACCAACAGCACCAACACCAATAGCACCAATATCTGTTAAAAAATTAATTCGATCATCAGGATTGTTTTCTATCTGCTCAATTGCTTTGAGTAATTCTTCTTTACTAAGTTTCTTGTTTGTCATAAAAGTCTCCAGTTTAATTGCATATTTGAGTAAATTTAGGTAAAAGCAACTTCATGAGCAACCGCACTGAAAACATCAGTCAGCAGTTGGAAAAACTCACGTGCAACTTCAACAATATTTTCTCCTACACCTGTAAATTGTTTATCAAGTATATGCCCTACAACTGCTCCAGTGGTGACAATACCTATTCCTAAAGCTCTAGCCACAGGTTCTAGGAATTGACCTAAAAATGGAATCGAAACAGTTAAACTGTATATAGCACAGGCAACAACAGCACATATTCCAGCACTAGCAACTAATAAGGGGTGTGCTTTGACAAACTCGAAAATTTTTATCAGTACCACCTTGCCTATAGCAACAACTTTTTTACCAACTCTGATAGTATTGCGAATCAGCTGGTGTAATCTCGTGACAACCTCTTGAGGTAAACCGATCTCTTGTAGCCATAAGTATAAATCCATACTTGAATTTGACTCTGCTTCTGCATTCCAAAGAGTCATTTTTAACTTAGCCTGTCCTATGGTCATCTTTCCAGTTTGCATGATTATTTTCCTCCTATAAATGTCTTAAAAAGATTTTAAATGCTCTAAATATCTTTAAGCTGTAACTTGTTGGTTATTTGGGATGAGCGCAGTCTGGAAACTGAGTAACATTGTTCGACCTCCAATGTTTTGATTACTATTTAATCTAAAAAAGTACATTTCGGCAAGTTTGTCTACATCTGGCTAGAATTTAAGTTACAGTTTCAAACCCAAGCTCCGAACATTATAAACTAAACTCCGAACATTAGCCGAATTGCTAGGAAGAGAACCAGACAGCATTCGGAATCATTATGTTAACGATATGTTAAAACGAGGTTTATTAGAGTTACAATACCCATAACATAAGACTAGCGATCGCCTCACAATCCTAGCGAACCATCGCTCGAATAAATGACTATAACTGCTACTTGGGCATAAATACTTAGTGGATTTAGCCCCGTTTAGTAAATTTTATATAGATTCTAAGAGATTTACAAATAGGGGATAAGTTTTGATATTGCCTGTGTAACTCTAAAACAACTCAAGGAACAAGAACCAGAGTTGTTTATTTCGGGTCAGGGGAAGCGGTTTATGTTATTATCACAGGATGATTCGCTTTCTTTGGTAGAATTTGCTCCGAAAAGAGCGATCGCATCCCTGTGAGCAAGAGCCAAACCGAATTAAATTTAGGAGATAAACTATATTAATTTACAATTTGTGGCTTATGAATCATAAATAACATATATTCCAAGGAAAATTATGGAATTAAGTCAATTATCTATCATTGTGCAACAACTAATTTCACTTCCTCAAGAAACCGAGTGGGTAGAATTTAAACAAAATAACAAAAAACCAGAAGAAATAGGAGAATATATTTCAGCATTATCAAATTCAGCTACTTTACACGGGCAAAATACAGGTTATTTAATTTGGGGAATTGAAGATAATACTCGTAATATTGTAGGTACTCAATTTAAACCTAAACAAGCAAAAATTGGCAATGAAGAATTGGAAAATTGGTTACTTAAACTTCTTTTACCCAGAATTAACTTTAAAATTTATGAACTTACGTTTCAAAATCAAAATTTAGTATTATTGGAAATTCCTAGTGCTAATTATCAACCTGTTAGTTTTCAAGGAATAGAACATATTAGAGTTGGTAGCTATAAGAAAAAACTTAAAGAATATCCAGAAAAAGAAAGAGAATTGTGGAATTTATTTTCCTATCAAACTTTTGAAAAAAGAATAGCTTTAGAAAACATAACAGCAGATGAAGTTTTAACTAAGATTAATTATCCCAGTTATTTTGAATTAACAAAACAAAATTTACCAGACAACAAACAAGGGATTTTAGAGCGGTTAGAACAAGAAAAACTAATTAATATAAAAGCCAATAATTATTATGATATTACTAATTTAGGTGCGATTCTTTTTGCGAAAAAATTAAGCGATTTTGAAAGACTAGGAAGAAAAGCAATTAGAGTTATTATCTACAAAGATAAAGGTAGAATTTTTACTCAAAGAGAACGGGTGTTTGAGAAAGGTTATGCTGTAAGCTATGAAGAAATAATTGCATTTATTAATGATCAATTACCTGAAAATGAACAAATTGGTCAAGCATTACGCCAAAATATCAAAATGTATCCAGAGATTGCGATTAGAGAATTAGTTGCTAATGCTATGATTCACCAAGATTTTAATATGACTGGTGTTAGTTCTACTATCGAGATATTTTCTGATCGTATGGAAATTAGAAATCCGGGTGAACCATTAGTTGATACAATGCGGTTTATAGATGTACCACCTCAATCTCGCAATGAAGATTTAGCTGCTTTTATGAGAAGAATTAATATTTGTGAAGAACGTGGTAGTGGTATAGATAAAGTAATACGTTCGGTAGAGGATTTAGGATTACCTGCTCCAAAGTTTAACGTTAATAGCAAACATACGGAAGCTGTTTTATTGAGCTATAGAGAATTAAAAGATATGGATAAAAGCGATCGCATGAGAGCTTGTTATCAGCACGCTTGTTTACGATTTGTCTGTCGTGAACAAATGACTAATGAATCCTTAAGACAAAGATTTGCTATTGATGATAAAAACTATTCTATGGCTTCCCGAATTATTGCGGATACAATTAATGAAAACTTAATTAAGCCCTATGATCCTGAAAATAAATCTAGGAAACACGCTAAATATGTGCCATTTTGGGCATAAATGATTGATTATTTATATCTATGGAATAAATAAATTAATCTTATGTGACGGTTATGTGACTGAAAATAAAAATTTAGGAATTTATAAAATCAAAGAATGGCTGAAAGTATGATCAAATAAGGATTTTGAAGATTTATGTTTAAGTTTTGTTATGTGATTCAATAAAATTCTGACTCTTTACCATCTCCCCAAACGGCAAAAAACACCGATGACACCAACCATCAACCCACAACGCCGGAATTTTAAACCTCGCCCCACAATTAGGACACTCAGACAGCAAAGTTAAATGATGATGCTGACACCGCTCTATAAAACTTACCCAAAACTACCTAAGTCTAGACACATCTGGACAGCGATCATCATCTGGCTAGAATTTAAGTTACAGTTTCAAACCCCAATTCCTGAGCGCGTTCTTTCGAGGCTTTGACAGCTTCGATGACAGCGGAACGGAAGCTGGCTTTTTCCAACGCGCTAACACCAGCAATGGTCGTACCACCGGGGCTGGTAACTCTGTCTTTGAGTTCAGCAGGATGGATTTTGGTTTCTTGTAACAGTTTAGCTGTTCCTAATACTGTTTGTATAGCTAGTTGTTGTGCCATTGCTCTGGTTAAACCTACAGCAACACCACCATCAGCTAAAGCTTCGATCATCAATGCCACATAAGCAGGTCCACTGCCAGACAAGCCTGTAACTGCATTCATCAGGGTTTCGGGAACTTCCACCACTTCCCCCACAGCGGCAAAAATCTTTTCTGCTATTTGTTTATGACTAGCGTAAGTGTAAGCACCTAAAGAAATCGCCGTTATTCCCGCGCCTACTGTGGCGGGAGTGTTAGGCATAGAGCGAATTACGGGGAATTGGCTAAAGGCTGCTTCCAATTGTTTTAAATTTACACCCGCCAGTATAGAAATGATCACAGGTGAATTTTCTGTCGGGAGAATATGTGCTAATTCTTGAGCTACAGTAGTAAATATCTGGGGTTTGACTGCCAACATAACGGCTTCCTGTGCTTCCCCTAAAACCAGACTATTATCTGTAGTTACAGCTATCCCATATTTTTGTTCTAAATAGCTGCGGCGTTGCCCCTGGGGTTCGCTGACTATAATTTCTGATGGTTGATAAGTACCAATTGCAATAAGGCGGGATAATAGAGCTTCTGCCATTACCCCACCACCAATTAAGCCAAATTTTATATTCATTGTCATTAGTCACTAGCTAGTGGTCAATTCTTAATAGTTAATTATCCTTGTTTACGAAACGCTAGGGCGAATACAATTAATTGGGGATTTAAAACTATGGACTAATGACCAATTTAGCGCTACTGTGCCATCCGCGTGGGTTCATTTCCCCAAGCTGACGTTGGTGTAACAGGGGGACGGGCAGGACGGGCTTGGTTAATAGGTACTTCATGTACTAAACCGCCTTGGGTGCTAACTTGTACGCAACTGGGGGTAAATAAGAAGATGCTTTCGCCAATTCGCTCTTGATGTCCGTCTAGGGCATAAGTACCACCTGCAACAAAGTCAACTGCTCGTTGAGCTTGATCGGGGTCCATAATGGTCAAGTTTAATACTACTGATTTGCGTTCGCGTAAGGCCTGAATTGCCTGGGGCATTTCTTCAAAGGTGCGAGGTTCTAAAACTAGAACTTCAGATATTCCATTAATTGCGCCCGGCATACCAATAACATTACTCATAGGCTTGGATACTGTTGGTGCTATTTCATCTGTAGTTGCAGGTGGATTTTCTCGCCAACGTCGAGGAGGAGTAGTTTCCTGTGGGGTGGGCTGAGGATTGGGTTGTTGATAGACATTCTGATAATTATCGCCGGCATCGGCTTCTTCTTCGTAGTATTCGTATTCTACCTGCTCATTCAAACCGACAAAATCCCTGAGTTTAGAAAATATATTGGCCATGTTGTACACTCCCGGATGAAAATTACCCTAATTTTCCTGGCTATAAGTTGCATTTCGGCGGCTTGTAGCCAGTATTCATAACTATAGTAGATGCTTGACTTATAAATTGTACTACTTACTTTATTCTTTAGTACAAATGATCAATTATCAACAGATATTGATGTTAATGCCCGTACATTAACGAATCTATAACAACAAGTTAAGATTATAGCCTAATGATAATTAAAAATAAAGGTGGTCAGACCCCTTTTACAATTCAGCATTATTTATGAGATTATTATATTTTTTGACAATTCTGGCGACTTTCAGCAGCTAGGAGTAAAATCCTTAATTAAGCCTCTGTGATCAAAATTAGTATGTGATTTAATTGCATATCGCTCGCTATATCAATAGCGGAGAGTATAAATTCTCGAAGGATTGTCAATCTGTTCTGGATCACCACAGCTACAGCGTTATCTATGGACGTTGACCAAACAATATTGTACCTAATCTTACCATGGTTGCCCCTGCTTGCACCGCCAATTGATAATCTCCAGACATACCCATTGATAACTGCTGCATTGTAATATTTGACCAATTTTGTGATCGGATGGTTCGCGCTAGTTCATAGGTACTATTAAACACATTCAAGATTTCTTCAGCCTCCAACCCTAGAGGCGGAATTGTCATCAAACCCTGAATTTGTAAATTTTGACATTGATTGAGTGCTTCCAAGTCAGCAAATAATTCTGGAATCATCCAACCAGATTTATTCGCATCGGGGAGAATTTTGACTTGTAAGCATACCTTTGGGGTCACTCCTAATTCTTGCGCTAGAATATTTAAGCGTTGTGCTAGTGCTAAATTATCTACGGAGTGAATCCACTGAAATAGTTCTAAGGCTTTTTTAGCCTTATTACTTTGTAGATGTCCTATAAAGTGCCAGGTAATATCCGATAGATCTTGTAACTCGGTTTGTTTACTGGCAGCTTCTTGGATGCGACTTTCGGCAAAATCACGAATTCCTGCGGCATAAGCTTCCCGCATTAATTCAGTAGATACTCTTTTTGTGACAGCAATCAATCTCACTGTAGGGGGTAGTGAGAGGCGAAGGTTCGCAAGGCGTTGCCTACGGTGAGCGAAGCTATCGCTAATGGAATTAGTCATTGGAACGTGCGTTGGAAAACACCTTGAAGTTGATCATACTCCTGGAAGTTACCACTACGGCGCAAAATACGTAAACGATTTTCCAGCATCATTCTAGCTTCAGTGCGGCCAATGGGCTGGAATTTTAGGACTTTAAGTTCACTTGTTACCAGAAAAAATAGGCGTTGGGCATAGAGTGTGGTAAACAGATCCTGGTTCTCATCAACCATACTGATCCTATAGAGTAAACCCCAAGTTGGATGATTTAGGTAAGTTTCTGAGTTTTCTGGATTCATTTCCTAGTCAAGGTTGGGAGTATATAGGGTGTTTTGCAATTAACTAACATTCAGAGGATAGTACGTCCCTTCCGCCAAAATTTTCGTTGACAATGGGAAAATAACTATTTTATTACAATTTCCCACAGCTAACAATACTTTTTTGTCTTGGATCATAACCTAAGTTGATGCGGTATTGCCATGGCTGCCTCCATCGTGCCACAATTCTCCCTTAATGGCGCAAAGATGGACATTTATCCAGCCGTCATATAAGTAGGGTTTACTGATAGCGTAGTGTGGCGTAAGTCATAAAAATCTTTTTGTGGGGGATAAGCAAACCGTATTGACTGATCATTGTGACGACGAAATTTGCACAACAAGAATCAGTTGCCCGTAACATCATCAAACTATGGTATAACTACTTAGGAAACAATTTTAATGGAGATACAAGATGAATATTAAACTTTGGTTTCGTGGACTTTCTGCTTTTGTCCTGACAATTATTCTGAGTTTAACGCTGTTTAGTTTACCAGCTAATGCCTTCGTTGCCAGTGATGTCCTTGTTACCAGTGATGTCCTTGTTACCAGTGATGTCCTTGTTAATCTTAATCGTTTACTGGAGAAAAACGAATGTAATAAGTGTAATCTTTCGGGAGTGGATTTATCCGGTAAAGATTTGTATGGTAGCGCACTCATTGGAGCAAATCTCACAGGGGCTAATTTGTCGAATACCTTGCTAAATGAAGCCAAGCTAGATAAAGCAAATCTGACAGGAGCGAATCTATCGCATTCCAGCCTTTTAGGAATCAGGTTAAACGAAGCCGTTTTAACTAATGCCAATCTCACAAATTCCTACTTGAGTAATGCTGAGATGGCAAAGGCAAACTTGTCGGGGGCTAATCTCACAAAGGCTATTCTCGAATATGCCAGAGTCTCTGGTGCAAATTTATCCAATGCGATCGCCAAACAAGCATATTTCAAGAACGCATTTTTATCTAGCTCTAATTTAGATGGTGCAGATTTTTCTGATGCTATCCTCAGAAATGTCAGATTATCAGGGGCTTCTCTTGTGAAGACTAACTTCATTGATGCTGATTTGTTTCGTGCCAGAATGCCTAATGACACCATATATAACGGAAATGTCGCTGAGTTTGGGGCTATTGAATAGACATCTTTAGAAAAGAATATAGAGACTTTCTATGGAAGGTCTCTATATCTAAATTCATACTTCAATTAGGCAACACTCCTATTCTTAAGAGACGGAAAATTTTTACCGCCTAATTCAATTTGTCCAGTCACACAGCCCGCTTTTAACCTAGTTATTAAATACTCTAAATCATTAGCAATAAAATTTGTCCCATGATCTGGTTCTACTAAGCTAATTAATTTGACATTATTAATTATTTGATTACTTAAATTAGCAATTCCTAAAAAGTTTAAAACTCCTGATTCATAAGTTCCACAAGGTACAGAAGGATTATTCATCCCCTCACAGTATTCATTTTCTTGAAACCAATCAAAATGAGGATAACCATGAAAGTGAACTATAGGCGCACCATTTTTAATTAATTCTGGTGTGTATAAAGCTGTTGCTAGACTAATAGCTAACATGACATAGATATCATAAGAAGGTTTAATATCTGCCTTTTTTGATTGATTTCCTAGTGGAAATTGCAGATGTAATGTATCTTTTAACCCAATACGAAGGACATCAGAATCAATATTTAAAGCTGTTTTATTTGCGCCAGACCGAGAACTAACTAGCCAAATATCAGGTATTTGTTTAAATCTATTTTTTGCGTTGATATTTAGTTTTAGATAACGTCTACCTTCTTGATTTTGGCGAATTTCATAACTACTGAATCCGGGTACAGGTAATAGGTTTTCCCATGCGTCAATAGTGATTTCTGGTTCACCTACATAATGAGGAGGTTCAGCATAAGCTACAAAACCGTAAGATACTCCCGTTCTGCCATTAACGATAACATTGACAATATCTCTATGGGATTTTCTTTTAATAACTTTGTCTAATTTAAACCCCGCTGGAAATAAACCTGTAGATGCTAATTCTTCACCGATTTTCACCAATTTATGAGCATAATCTGATAAATGAGGATTATATTCTCCCAGTTGAAAACGGTTAATTAATAGAGGAGTAATAGGGACAAATATTTTAGGAATAAGCGATTTTAAGGCAAAATCCTCAACTTGATCCTGATCAAAGTTAGAATCTGAGAGATTCATATTCAGAATAGAAAATTTTTCATGGGATATACCAATGACAATTTCTGAAAAAGTTTTCACTAGTGTATTTATCCCCATGGGGATTTTTTCTGTATAAGGTGTAGTTGGGTTAACAAATTTATCATCTATATCAGTCAAGATTACCACTTGTGTATTTGTAGGATCTTCAACATATTTAGCTGCGTGATCTTCAGCCCAACTACTCAATTTAGCAATTTGTACAACAGACATTTTTTGTTTTTCTTTTAGCCATCTATAAGATAATTTATACCAACTTTCAGCGATAATTATGCCTAATTTTCTTAACCATGAGTTTGGTCTTTCCACGTCCACAATAGCATCAATATCTGCTCTAACTACCTGCATTTTTAAAGATTGATTCCAGTTAATAATAGGGATTTTAATAGTATGTTGTAATTCCATTGTTGCTTCTTTCCAGGGAATTACTGTCACACCATGCCTTTGCAAGTAGAAAATTAATTCTTGACGAAATCTAATAATAGCTTTATTTTGATAATAATCGGGCAAAGGTCTAAAAGTAACCTGCAAGTTTTCAGCCATGAATTTAGGATTAATAATTGGGGGTTGATATCCCATAGGTGATTCTCCAGAAAAACCACCAATTAACTTACCAATAGTTTGTAAACTAGTTCCTTGAATTAAAGTTTGATTAGTATAATTATCTGTAACATTCATTTCCTGAATTAATGCTAAAATATCTGCTTTATATCTAGCTATTTCTAATTGTATTTCTGGAGTAATTACACCTTGGGGAGAACGAATATTAAGTTTGCTATTTTCTGCCCAAAATAATACACCTTTTTGAGTGAGTTTGGCTAAAATTTCTGCTGCATTCATAACAAAATTTCTCGTATTTAAAAACAACAATTTAGGAAAGAGGACACCTGGCTGATAGGATTTTCCTAATCTAGCGAAGTGTCCCAATAATCAAGGAGGAAAAACTAGATTGTCAGTAATTAAACAGAATATGTAGAGGTTATATCTGGATAATTTCTGACAGTGAATTTTCTAATTCTTCAGATAGTCTAATGGAAAGTTCTTGAATGGTGGGATAATACCAAAGGTGAATAAGAGATAATTTGCATCCCAAAAACTTTTCGGCCTTACTAGCGATAATGATGGTTTGTGCTGAGTCTAAGCCGTAACTATCTAAAGGTTCACGAATATCTATTTCTTCTGGGTTGACTGCCAATAAAGAGGAAATTTCGGAAACTAACCAAGCTTGGATTTTAGATGTGTTCTCTTGGTTTTTAATTAGATAAGTGGATAAATTACTATTCATTTTATTATTCATTTATGCACTTCCTATTAGTGACGAATGAGAGGATATTTTTATAATATCTGATATACAATCATCTACAATTTTTTCCATAGTTTGACGATTAATTGCAGGTTGAGAAAACACAAAATTTAGGGTCATTTTTTCCTGAAAAGTAGCAGCATGAACAATAAACATTCCTGCATATAAAGCATGAGAACCAACAAAACTAATTTCCTCTAGTTTTAATTCACCATAAACACGGGAAATATTGACTTTACCAACATTAGAAACTGAGATTGTAGCAGATACTTGATTGGGCAAGAGCAAAGAAAAATTTATCAGGTGTTTAGCGAGAAATATCATGTTAAATATCTCCCCTTTATTTATTTTTTTATGTAAATCCTTTTTGATTTTCCGTGCTAATTCCCAAGTAGATATATTATTCTTAATTCTATAAAATCCCATCAAAGATGTTGCTAAAACCGTCATATTTTCTGCATTAATTCTAGGTTCTAACCTTTTTCTCAAATCAATATATGATAAACAACTAACTTTAATATTATCTTCATAGCTTTTATTAATTTGTTTGGATAATGTTAACATTAGTGCCGCACATAAAGCACTTTGTACTGTAGTATTTTCTTCTCTACATTGTTGCCTAAACTTTTGGGTTGATTCTTCGCTAAGTTGTCTATGAATGATTTCACAACGACGCTGAGAAATGGGAACATATTTTTCTACTTTTAATGTTTTTGGAGGATTCAAGTATTTTTGAAATGCGATATTTAATAATAAAGCAATTCTAGATAGTTTGTTTTTAAAACTATTTGTCCATGCAGGTAATAGTTTTTCAATGGGTGGAATATGTTCTAAAGTATTAACTACTGGAATAGATTTACCTTCAGTGATTTCTTGACAATAGGTTAAAATTTCTGAGTGAAGTTGGATGCTTGATAAACCGTCGGTAATAGCATGATGTGTAGTTGTAATCAGATAATTGATATTTGGCTGATTTAATACTTTGACAAGTACAACTCTTAGTAGATATTTACTACTATCAATTACTTGATTCATTTCTGCATTAACGACTGCTTCCCATTCCTGACCTTCTTTAAGATTAACAATTTGCAAGGGAAGTTTTCTTATACCTGCGGGCTGAAAATAGTAGGAATTATCAGAATTAATAATGTGAGAATTAAGGACAGGATGACGATATTGAATAATATCTAAGGACTGTCTAAGAACTATTTCTTGAATATTTCCCTGAATACGACTAATAGTAACTAAGTTCCATGTTTTAGCTCGTTGATTGAGGATTTCCATGGTTTCTTCTAGCTGTCCCAATTTCCTATTTATAGCCATATTTATCACCCTTTGCTAAATAATAAATATCAAAGTAGTTGGTAGTGAGGGATAAATCCCTCACTTATAGCACTAAAGTGCTAACTACAAACTTGGTTGTTTATTTAAGTTAGATACTGGATGATATTGACTAAATTCTTCTGGCATTTGTAAGCCTTGAATTTTTAGGTTTTGAATGCGATATAAATACGCTGCACCTGTCATAATTTCATTGGCTACATTAACTACTTGACGATTATTAATCTCTGCTAAATAAGAACCGCGTACCCAATTATTAAAGCTTCCTATAGCTGGGCCACACCAAATTTGATAGTCAATTTCTCGACCTTTTTCTCCGGTATTTGACCACCGAGAAGATAGTCCTAAATACCAGCGAAATATTAATGCCATTTTGACTTTAGGATTATTGGCTGCTTTGCTTAGTTTTTCGGGGTGACGTTGAGATAAATAAGCAGATGTTTCTTGCCAAATTTCGGTAATTGTTTTTCGGAAAATTTGTTTTTCTAATTTTTCTATTTCATCTGGGGGAATTTCTGCAATTGAATTATAGTTTTTGTATAATTCCCATAGTTTTTGAGCGCGAAGGGGAAAGAAAGTTCCTTTTTTAAGAACTTGTAATTTTACTCCCATTTCAAACATATCAGCCGCTGGAGCCATCATAACATCGGTCATTTCTGCTTCAGCTAATAACTTTTTTGTATATTCAGAAGTACCAGCTTCAATACAGGATTGATTAATAGAACCGGTGACAATATAAGCAGCACCCATCATTAAGGCTGCTAGTGCTGATTGGGGTGTAGAAATACCACCAGCTACGCCAATTCTTACGGGTTTTTGATAATTATATTGACGCTGAATTTCATCTCTTAATTCTATTATAGAAGGTAATAAACAAATTAAGGGACGATTATCTGTATGTCCTCCTGAATCTGCTTCTACGGTAATATCATCAGCCATAGGAATTTTAGCGGCAAGATTAGCTTGTAATTCGCTAATTAATCCTTGTTCAACTAATTGTTTCAGAATTTTTTTAGGTGCAGGTTGGAGGAATTTAGTAGCAACTTCTCGACGGGAAATTTTGGCGATAATTTTATTGTTGATTTCAATTTGATTAGCTGAATTTAAACTCAGTCCAACAGACCGATAGTACACTATATTATCACTCAAATCTAAGAATGCAGAAGCTTCAATTATTCTGATTTGATGCTGTAAATATAAGTCAATTAAACGACCTTCGATACCAGGTTCACTGGGACTATGAAGTAAGTTAAAAGCATAGGATTTGTTATGTAAAACTTGTTTAATTTTGTGAATTGCTGTTTCTACACGATTAGGAGATAAACCTCCTGCACCAAAGGAACTTAAAATGTTGGCTTTTCCCAAAGCAATTACCATTTCTTCTGAAGCAATACCCTGAGCCATTGCACCAGTCATATATGCGTATTTTACGCCATAAAACTCTAGAAAGCTGGGATCACCTAGTTGATGAAATCCGATAGAAGGAACAGTTAAAAGCATTTCTAATTGCTTAGTTTTACCATTAGCACTATAGGATAAACTTCCTACATTACTAATACCAATTTGTCCTTCTTTATTCAGAATATAACAAGGATGATCTAAATTCATCAGTTTATTTTTAATATTTTCTGCATCGAAAGATACAGTATTTAAATCGCCTTGCCATCTTTGATAATTGTTGTTCATTGAAGGAGAAAATTGGAGTTTTTGATGGTATTTATTCAACATACTTTCGGAATTAAACACTTTATTTGACCTCAGATAATTAACTTGAAGATTTTGGAAAGGTAATACTAAATTAAGAGGTTGTTGGCAAAATTATCAAGTTTAGAGAATAATCCTTATTTAAATCTATGACTACGGAGGAAGAGGCTGGTTAGGTTTTAAAAACGCAGATTAACGCGGATTAATTAATGGATTTCATAATTCTGTGCAGCCTAAAATATAATTGGTATAAGATGCCTATTCCACATCACAAAAAGCTGGATTTTTACTTTTCTTTTCTTGTTTGTATGACCATTTTTTTGTACAAATCTAATTGCTGTTGGAGAAATAGGCTAAGTTCTTGAAGTGATGTTTGTCGGGACTGTAATAAAAAGCTGTGTGCTTTAGCTAAACGCAGATTATTATCATTCAAACTTTGATAATTAGGAAGAGATTTAATAGTGCGTTCATAATTAAATAAGGAAGTATCTGGCAAAGATGATTGATTTTTGTAAGCAATTTCTTGTTCAAATTTGATATTGGGTAAGGAATATAAAGGTGATAAATCTAACTCAACTCGATGACTAAATAGTTTAGCTAATGCTTTAATAATAGAGGTATGATCATCTACACCTCTTTTATTTAGAGATACAGTTAGATGTTCTTGATCTTTGAGAATTTCGCTAATCCAACGGCTACAATTACTACCAACTCCGACTTCAATAAAGATTCTGATATGATCATTATAGACATGATTAACTAAGCGAGGAAAATCAAGTTGTTGACAGAGGGCTTTAGCGATATTTTTGCCGATTAAATGACTATCAATTCTCATGGGTGAATATTCAGCAGCAGAATAGAAAATTGTGGTTGAATCTGCTTGAGTTGGCAAGGTATTAACTTTCACTAATTCATCATATTCAGATTGCATTGGTTCACAATGAATTACATGATTGATTGATGTAGGAAAAGCGTCACATTTTAAAGTTTCAATCACTGTTTGACAAGCCTGAGTTTCACCAGCAATAACTACTTCTTCTGGTGTATTAATTAAAGGTATATAAACTCGTTTTTCATTTTTTAAAATTTCTTGTACTTGAGAATATGAACAGATCAAAATGTAGCTACTCCAAAATTCTTCGCCTTTATTTGCATGAATTAAAGGTAATCCCCAATGCTGACGAACTGCATTTTTAGGACCTGATATTTGGGTTTTAAATAAAGGTGATGAATGCAAATAATCACTGGTACTTTTAAAGCTAGTCCAGATACCTTGGGCTAACATCATACTGGTTTCACCCAGGCTATATCCGAAAGCATAAGGTGATTGAATCTGGAAATAGTTTTTCAGAATTGCTGTCATTAATCCAGCGAAACCAACTTCTGATTCCAGCATAGAAACTGGATCATTTATTAATGTTTGTTCTATAGTTTCTAGTTGTCTTTTTGATAGTTTATTAATGCTACGAGGATAGAGAATTTTTTCAATGTTAGCGACTCGCTTGTAAACACTTTTAATGACAATATCATTATGTAGTTGGGGAAAAAGACGGAAAATATTTCTGCCTAGTCCTATATAAGAACTAAAAGAACCAGGATAAACAAAGGCAACATGACCTTTTTTTCCTTGGGGATTAACTGTAAAATAACTACCAAGGGGAGTTTGCCAATCTTTACCAGTATCGAAAGCAATATTTACTCCCTGAATTGCCCTTTCAATTTCTCGTTTTAATTCCTCTGGATGTCGTGATAGAATTGCTAAAGCGTAGGTTGATTTTTGATATCGCTGATATTTTTGGAAATAATTACTAGCCAGTTTAGATAGGCAAGAAATACCTGTGATATTTTCTTGAAGTGCGGTAATTTGTGTTAATAAAGAATCATGATCATCTGCTGCAATAGTAAATAAATAATAAGGCATTTGTTCCAAATATTTACTATTACATTCTATCTGGCTGATTTCTTCTGACAAAATTAAATGTCCATAAGTATTATCTTCATTATCTTCTTCTGTAATATTTACCGCAGCTATTCTTTTAGTCGTATCAGATTCTAAAAACCAAGGTTTTGATTCTACTGCTATATAAAAAGGACTTCCCCGCCAAATTTCTGGCTGTTTAGGATTTGACCAATGGGGAACACCGGGAATATAACGATGATATAGACAAAGCGCAGTTTTGATGAGACTAAATATACTAGCGGTGGCTTGTGTGTTGCCAATATTTGCTTTAACACTACCCATAGCACAACTGAGATTTTCTTTTCCTGTCTGATAAGCTGATATTAAACCTTGAATTTCTGCTGTATCTGTGTTGGGAATCCCACTAGCAACAACTTCTAAATAACCAATATCTGCGGCTTTAATATCTGCTATTTGAAACGCTTCCTGACAAACTTGAGTCACAATTTCTGGGTGATTTGGAGAATGTTTCACCACACTCAAACCATCAATAACTGCATAGATACAATGATTTTGTTGTTTGGCTGTTTCATGTAATTGTAATACCACTGCGGCTACACCTGCTGTTTTAATTATATCCTTGGCGTTTTCATCATAACTAAAAGTATATACACCTGTACTAACTTCCCTTGGGTAATTTCTGTCTATCCCGACAATTAAAACAGCTTCAACTTGTTGATTAGTTAATAATTTTTGACTTATATCCAAAGCTGATAAAAGGGATTTTTCTGTAGACAGAAATGCTAATTCTGCCGAAATATAATTAGCTAGGGCAGAATTTTCTACAGGAGAAATAATAATTAAGCCTATTTTTGTTTCCGGTTTAATTTTAGCATCTTTAAGAGTAGAATTGATCACTTCTCCACTTAATAGACTTTGTTGATCATATTCAGATGTAACTGCATCTTGCTTAGTTTCATAAATCAGCCTTTCAAATTTATTTAATGTTAGTGAATTACCAACAAAACAATCCATACCGACAATTGCTAACTTGGGATTTTGTGCAATTAATTCCATGGTTATTCTCCAGATTTTAGAATTTAATTCTCCGCGTGAAAAATATCTAATATTTTGCTATTTATCTAGGTAAAATTGTTCCTTTTGCACCAATCATGCGATTATAAATTTGTCCTTGATGATTATAGGTAATGACATCTGTAATTACCGAAGATTCTGTTTTTGATTTCACCTCACAAGTAACATAAAATGTTTCACCAAAAGGCACTTTAGCAAATTGTTCAAAGTTCTTAATTTCTGATGGTAAACAGCCAACTTGATGAAAATGTTGAGTCCAAATCCAGAGAGAATGAATCTGGACATCTGCTATATAGGGATTAAGTGTTTGAACTAGAAATTGTCCTTGTTCTTTTACTGTTGGTTCTGATAAAAAGCATTCAATTGTTACCTGACTAGGACTAGTATTTAAAACTGATTTTACACCTTGAAAAGTGACTCCATGAAATAAGCTAGAAGTATTTACTTGATACAATTCTTGATGATTTTTAAGCAGATTTTGATCCTGATTAAAGTTCAGGTTTTCATAATTTGCAGATGGAGGAATTTCTCCTTTGAGAATTAAATTTGTACTAAAATGATAGCGGATTTTTCCATCTGGCGTTTGACTACTAATTTTAGCAGACAATTCTATTTCTTGATTTTCATGTTTACCAAGTTCTTGAATTTCTAAAACATATTCATTTGCTAAAGTTTCATCAAAAACTATGCCCTTTAAAACTTTGAAATTTGAAGCAATAAAACCTCTAAATCCGGGATATATTTGTTCACAAGCATTTGTCATCCATGATAAACCACAGGTAGCAGGAAGTACAGGACGACCAGCGATAATATGATCCTGTAAAAATGGGTTTTCTGCTAATGTTAATTGGCGTTTAATGCGATAGGTTTTTAAATCCTTAGATAAGGTCAACGGAACATAAAATAAAGGATTACCAATCACTAATTGAACTGTATTTTGATCAGGGTTTGTTAATTCATCAATTAATATTTGTGTTCCCGTTTCTATGGTAATAGTCTCAATTCCTCTTTCTGCAAAAGCTTTTTTTAATTCTGGTGATACCATGCCAATTTCCCAAGGTCCCCAGTTAATAGCCATGACATGACAATTGGGGTAATTATGTTTAATTAAATGGGCATATTTGTTGAGTATTTCATTGGCTATGGCATAATCTGATTGTCCCACATTGCCATAAAATCCGACTACGGAAGAGAATAAAACTAAATATTGTAATTGACTTGCTGGTACAGACATTAAAAGATTTTCTAAACCTTTAATTTTAGCTGCATAAACATTTTCAAAATCCTGAATTGATTTCTTTTCAATGCGTTTATCAGCTAAGTTTCCAGCACCATGAATAATACCAGTTATCGCCCCAAAACGTGCAATTACATCTGCCAATTTTGATTCTAATAATACTGTATCGGTAATATCTACACTCAGATATTCTGCTTGTCCTCCTGCTTTTTGAATAGCTTTGAGAGTATTTTGAATTTCTCGCTGTGAGGAAATAAGTTGATACTTTTTTTGTACCATTATTGGTGTGGGATTTTCCCCTTGGGCTTGGAAATTTTCTAAAATTCGCTGTTTTAATTCTGCTTCATTTTCGCAATTTTCTGCCCAAACTGGTTCAGGTTCTGTACTAGAACGCCCTAAAAGAATAAATTTACATTGATATTCTTGGGCGATTTTAATTACACATTGGGCTGTGATTCCTTTTGCACCACCACTTACTAAAAATACTTGATCTTTGGTAATTTCTTGAGGATAATTGGTGGTTGGTAATGGGGTGAAATCTGCAATTAAGTTAACTCTACCTTTGCTGCTATACCCTACTTCTTGAATTAACAAGTTTGGATCATGAATTTCGGCGAGAATATGTTTAACAGATGTTTCTAAATCTAAGTCTGGATTTAGGTCAATAGAACGACAAAATACATTTTCCCATTCTTGATTAAGACTCTTAGTAAGTCCAAATAATCCTCCCGCAATAGCACTAAATTTATTGGTTTCTCCTAATCCAAATTCACCATCTAAATACGCCACGTTAATAAAACAACTGCGTCCTAATTTTGCGGCTTCATTTAGTGGTTCTTTCAGATATTTAGCGATTAAAAAAACGTGGCGAAGAATAGATTTATCTATGTCTAATGGTGTTAATGGGTGCAGATGAATAAATGCAGCTACAGTACCATAATTATCATTAATTTGTTTTAGCTGTTGTTGTAAAGTGTCTTCATTCCAATCATTTAAAACTACTCTATTGATTTCTTGATTAACATTTGATTCCATACCAGGAAAAATTAAAATCACTATTTTCCAGCCTTTATCTGTCAAACTTTTTGCTAATCTCTCAGTAATATAAGAACCCTGATCAGTTATTAATGCAATATGGTTATCAGCGAGAGAAAATTCTAAACTGTCAGGTGTGGGAAGTTGTTGTAGTTTTGCAATACTGCGGCGGATATTTGGCTGAGATGTGGTTTTTGTTATCTCTAGTATTTCTTCAGTTAATAACTTAGTAATTTTACAGGCTTGCTGCTGCATATAACTGGCAATTTCGCCCAAGTTTCTCAGTTCTCCAATTTCTTCAGGGTTGGGTTTAGGTAGGTCGGGATATAGTTCTAATAAACTTCCTAAAATTTCTACTTTTTTGATGGAATCAATTCCCAAATCTGCTTCTATATCCATTGACAGTTCTAACATTTCTAACGGATAACCTGTTTTTTCACTGACTATCTTTAATAGGTTTTGACTCAGGGTGGTTTTATCTATGTTAATTGGGATTTTGGGAACTACGGTAATAGTTTTTTCTGTGTTGTTGATTAATGGGATGATTTTTTCCTCACCCAGAGGCGCAAAGACGCTGAGAGGTTGAGGGTTATTTACATAATTAATGGCTTTTTCTTCTGAGGTTAGTAAATGAAAATGTTGTTGCAGAAGTTGAAAATAGTTCTGGGTATATTCCTGTTGATATTTGAGATATTTTTCATGAATACGCAGAGTATCACCTTGATGATCATGAAACCGCATCATGTTACGTTCAGAACTGGAAATTATTAATTCTTGAATTTTAGCTTGATGTTCTGTAGTTTCACTATTTTCTAATAATGAATACTGTTGTTTCATTAATTGAGAAAACGTTTTTGTGTATTCTGTTTGGCTGTGCAATGACTGTTCATGAACTTGAATAATATCCCGTTGTTGTTGACTAAATTCTGTGATGAAATTTTCTAAGCTATGAATAACTTTTTCATAATTTTGCGGCTGAATTTCTGCTTCTTCTAATTTTTTATTAAATGAACTTACAGGCTTTTCGTTACTATCTGGTTGATCATTTCCATTAAATGAAGTTGCAGGCTTTTCGTTAACTGTTGGTTGAGGTGATACAACGCTGATATGAGAACCATTTTCTAAAGCTTTTGCAAAGGCTTTTTGAGTTTTTTCGGTAATATTTGTACTATTTAATCTCACGTTCAAAACTTTTTGTTGAGAAACTTCGGTAATTTTAGTTGGGACTTGGTAGGGGTCTATATTTTGCAAATATAATCCAGCTACTTGCAATTGCACTATGGCTTGTCGGAGAATTTTATCGCTATCTTGAGTATGATTTGCATTTACAGATATCGCTATGTGGGGTTTATCACTTAAAATCTCTTTAACTAAATTGGTAAGGACATTTTTGGGACCAAATTCTACAAAACAATAACCACCAGCAGCATAAATGTTTTCAATTTCCTGCTGGAATAATACCTGATTTAACAATTGTTCTTTGAGAATTTTTTGGATAGCGTGGGGTTCTTGAGGATAACATTCACCGGTGATATTTGTATAAACGGGAATTTGAGGTTCGTTGAAATTTACTTTTTCAACAGCTTGGGCAAAAGGTTTTTGGGCATGAGATACTAATGGTGTATGAAATCCTGCGGAAACTCCTAATAAAAAAGTAGAAAATCCTTGATTTTTGAGAATTTCTTGTACTTGATTAATTTCATTTTTCTTCCCAGCTAATACTACTTGTTTCTGAGAATTTCTATTAGCAATAACTACTTGGGGGAAGTTTTTGATGACCTCCGTTATTTGACTAATATCTCCTTTAACAGCTAACATTCCTCCCGCATCAAAATTAGGATTTCCAGGTGCAGCCATAGCTTGTCCTCTAGCTTTTGCTAAGAACAAATAATCCTCTTCACTTAATACTCCCGCAACCCACAAAGCTGTTAATTCACCAAAACTATGACCGGCAACAAAATCAGGTTTAAATCCAGCTTGTTGCAATATTTTATATAATCCCACACTAAACACACCAATTGCCGGTTGTGCATATTCAGTTTTATGCAGTGTTTCTAACTGGATTTGCTTTTTTGCTTTATCAATAACTGGTGGTGGAAATACTACTGTTGATAAAGGTTGTAAACCATCTTCACACAACAGACTATCTATATGCGTATATGTTTGCCGCAAACAAGGAAAATTCATTACCAACTCCCGCCCCATTTCTAAGTATTGTGAACCTTGTCCAGAAAACAAAGCCACCACTTTACCCGTCATATCTATCCCTTTTTGACGGTAGTAAATCCCTTGAGGATGTTCCCATGATTGGGCTTCAGGCTTCTGTTTTAGCCCTGCAATCGCAATTTCCAGTAATTCCTTCCCTTGGGCTAAATCATTGGCTACAAAGCCAATTCTGGCGTAATTAAGAGGAATCTTGCCAATCTGAGAATCAGTAACTAATTGTTGATAGTATTTTTCTTTACTAGTATTCTGTAGTTGTTGGTGGATTTGCTGACAACGAGATAACAAGGCTGAAGCTGTAGGGGCAAATATTAGCAAGGATTGTGGAGTATGGTGTAAACGGTACGGGTGATGATGTTCATGTTCATATTCTTCTAAAACAACGTGATAATTTGTACCACCAAATCCAAAGGCACTGACTCCGGCCCTTCTCGGTTGGGTAGGATGACTTACCCAAGGTCTAGTCTCCGTATTTAAGTAGAATGGTGAGTTATCAATGTTCAGTTTAGGATGGGGCTTACTGATATTAATTGTCGGTGGTAAAACTTTATGGTGTAATGCCAAAGCCGCTTTAATTAGACTAGCAGCACCAGCAGCAGCTTTAGTATGTCCAATTTGGGATTTAACAGTTCCTAAGGCGATATGCTGTTTTTTGGGGTTATTTTCAGTAAAAACGGTGGTAATTGAGCTAAATTCTGTAGGGTCTCCTACCATCGTTCCAGTACCATGGGCTTCAATCAAACCTATACTTGTCGGCAATATTTCTGCTTCTATATATGCACGACGTAAAGCATTTATTTGTCCTTCTGGACGAGGGGCATAGATACTTTTATACTTACCATCGCTAGAACTGCCAACACCTTTAATGACTGCATAAATGCGATCGCCATCTCGTTGGGCATCTTCTAAACGCTTGATTACTAGCATTCCCACGCCTTCACCTAACATCATTCCATCAGCATCAGCATCAAAAGGCCTCACCTTATCCCCAGGGGAAACAGCGGGGGTTTTGCTAAAGCACATATAGGCGAAAATAGAATTATCAGTATCCACACCGCCAGTTATCATCATGTCGGCGCGATGTTCTGTTAATTCGCTAATAGCCATCCTTAATGCACCTAATGAACTTGCACAGGCTGCATCTACTACGCAATTCATCCCACCTAAATTTAAACGGTTAGCAATACGTCCAGAAATGACATTAGCTAACATTCCGGGGAAGGCATTTTCTTCCCATTCTACATATCCACTTTTGATTTTTTCAATAATTTTCTGGCTATCTTCCTCTGATAAACCACTATTTTTGAGAACCTTTTTCCAAAGTGGATATTGTAATCTTGCACCCAAAGGAACAGCCAATTGTCTACCAATTGCTACTCCTAATATTACCCCTGTTCGTTCATGATTAAATTGACGATATGCACCATAACCTGCATCTTCCATTGCCTCTTTTGCCACTACCAAACCGAGTAATTGTGAAATATCTGTTACCTCTAAAATATTAGGAGGTAAGCCAAATTCCATGGGATTAAAATCAATATCTGGCAAAAAACCACCCCGTTTACAATAGGTTTTATCCTGGGCTTTGGGGTCAGGATCATAATAATCATCTATATGCCAACGAGAGGGGGGAACATCAGTAATACAATCCACTTTCTGGATAATATTTTGCCAGTATTCCTGTAAATTCTTCGCTTGGGGAAAGATAGAAGCCATACCAATAATTGCTATGTTATTAGTTTGCAATTTGGTATTAATTTCACTTTTAATCTTTGTGGTATCAGGCATATCTTTTTTCACCTTTATCATCTTGATTACAGACTTTTCACAGGTACTAATTTCAGCTTGCAACTGTGCGAAAGCAGCTTCAAATGTGGAAGCAGCCATAATCATATTTCACTCTTTTGATCGGGCAGTCAGTGAATAGAATGTTTTTAAAATTTAGTTAATTTCCAAAGATATGACTTTCATTTATTTAGGCATATCCAACCTATTGATTTTCATCCTTAAAAGTGGTGACAACCCTATTACAACTCATTAGCAACTTACGTGCAACTTTAAAAAGTCTTGCAAATGTAAAATTGATAGAGAAGTCAGACAAATATTTTTGCTTATCCAATACAGTCATTATTATCTAAGTTTTAGCCATTTTGATCAAAGTTGCATATATATTTCATATCTTTTTAATATAAATAAGGGAGGCAATTTAAAATCGTATTTTGAACATCAAGAGTTCCAGATACCTGATTGATAAAACAAGTTAGGTATCTTGAGAAATTGTATTTATTGCTAAATTCTGTATTTTTACATCTATCGTCAGAAATATATTTTTCTCACTGTAAAATTTGTCACCATAAAATATATCTTAGGAATTAAAAAATATTTTTCAATTTATTTAAGTCCAAACTTTGAGATAATAAAAATTAAGAATAAGTCAAGAATTTAAACCTTGCAATTTTTATAAAGTTCATATATTGCGATAATTATCGTTTTATGAAACAACTTGTTGCATATAGGTTGAAATTCTTAAAAAATTAGTTTATTCTATATGATTAAATCAGGGAAATTAAAACAATGTTTTAGCATCAACTCAGACAGTTCAACTCGATTATAACATTTGGCTTCTGCAATATTGAACTTACAAAAACTATAAGGGCTTGCTGGCATGAGACTATCTGAATTAGATCCACTCATCCCGCTGAATGAGTTACGAGAAGATCTCCTCAAATTACCAAAAGGTTACTCATTTTATGAAGATGAATTAGTAGATTTTTTATCACGGAGAAGATGGCCTGAAAGCAATCGTCGAATTGATAGAACAACATTTTGGCGGTGGCGTAATGACAACGCTATTGAACATCAAAAAATCTTTAGTCGTTTGGATCTTCTCAAACTGTGTCAAATTTGTGATCATTACCGAGTAGACGGGACACGCAGCGAATACTTGGCAATTATGCGGAAGAAAAAAGAGAAAGAGGTAGTTCTAAATAAATAAAAATCTCGATATTGGTAATTGGTATTATTGGGAATAATATTTGATATTTGCATATAATGGCTAAAAATTTTCAGATATCATTTATGATTCTCATAGCAACTAATTACCAATTACCTATCAAAATTTTGATCTTTAATTAGTTAAGTATTTTATATAATCATCGAGTCTTAAAAAATAAGCAAGATTTTGATTAATAGTATTTTGCTGGATATTGATATTATATTAGACCCAAGGTTATCAAGAGATGCTATCAAGTGTAATGTCTTTTCTGTCTCTTATTTAGAGTCATAAATTGTCATGTTTCCTAATTTAAAAGACAAAATTATGCTACACAAAGAAAAGCACTCATTAACAAAACCTGTAAGTTTCTATCCGATAATATTGGCGAGTTCTGGAGTCATAGCTACTGGTGTAATATCTATTTATAGCCTTTCATATTTTGATTTTCAGAAAACTTCAAAATCAGCCTCTACCATATCTTCTATTACCCCTAATTTAGTCCCTACTATTACCGCTGTTGCTGCTTTAGGACGTTTAGAACCCCAAGGAGAAGTAATTCGTCTTTCAGCACCTAATTCTCAAACAGGGATAAGAGTTAATCAACTCCTAGTTAAAAAAGGAGACAAAATTCGTCAAGGACAAGTAGTAGCAATTCTTGATAGTTATATTCCTAATCTTGCGGCTTTAGAAAAAGCAAAAAGACAAGTAGAAGTTAGTCAAGCAAACCTTCAGCAAGTAAAAGCAGGCGCGAAATTGGGTGATATTTTTGCTCAAAAAGCCGCAATTTCCCGTTTAGAAGCTGAATTACGAGGATCATTCTTTACACAAAAAGCCACAATTACTCGTTTAAAAGCTGAATTAAAAAATTCAGAAACCGAAAATAAACGATATCAAAAATTATATCAAAATGGTGCTATTTCTGCTTCTGATGCAGATACTAAAAGATTACGTCGAGATACTGTCCAACAACAACTTAATGAGGCTAATGCTAGTTTAAAACGGACTATAGAAACTTTGCAAAAACAGTTAACTGAATCTCAAGCTAGACTCAATAGTATTGCAGAAATTCGCCCCACAGATGTACAAGTTGCTCAAGCAAATCTACAAAGTGCTAAAGCATCTGTTCAACAAGCTCAAGCCGAGCTAAATTTAAGTTCTATCCGTTCACCTATTAATGGCCAAGTGCTAAAAATTAATACCTGGCCAGGAGAAATAATTGATAATAAAGGCATATTAGAATTGGGACAAACGCAACAAATGTATGTAGTTGCAGAAGTCTATGAAACTGATATTACAAAAGTTCGTTTAGGTCAAACAGTAATAATTACAAGTGAAGCTTTTACTGGCAAAATAAAGGGAACAGTTGCAGATATTGGTTTACAAGTTGGTAGACAAAATATCTTTAATACTAATCCTGGTTCAAATACAGATAACAGAATAGTTGATGTAAAAATTCGCATTAATAACTTAGCAGACAATCAACGACTTTCTACTTTAACTAATTTACAGGTACAGGCTCTTATTCAAATCTCAGGAGTAGGTAATAATGAATAGCTAATAGGAGTAAAACATGATTCCAAATATACCTTTAGCTTGGCTGCAATTAGCAAAACAAAAAGTACGCTTTTTTGTAGCTTTAGCTGGTATTGCTTTTGTTGCTGTTTTAATGTTTATGCAAATTGGTTTTCAAGATGCTCTTTATGCTAGTGCTACTCAAGTACATAAAAATCTGGAAGGTGATTTGTTTTTAATTAGCTCCCAATACAAATCTTTGACTTCCACTCAAAGCTTTCCTCGTATTCGTTTATATCAGATATTGGGTTTTAATGGCATAGAATCAGTTGCACCTTTATATCTACAATTTGCTAAACTCAAAAACCCCATAAATGGCCGCAAATATCCTATTTATGTTCTCGGATTTGAACCAGTAAAATCTATCTTTAAATTACCGGAAATTGAACAAAATTTTCAATTATTAAAAATTCCTGATCAAGTATTTTTTGATCGGGCTGCACGTCCAGAATTTGGACCAATTGCTGAATATTTTCAAAATAATCAACCCATAAATATGGAAATATTTAGTTATTTAGCTACTGTTGGTTATAAAGTTAAAGTTAGTGGTTTATTTAGTCTTGGTCCTTCCTTTGGTGTAGATGGTAATTTAATTGTTAGTTCTTCTACTTTTTTTAAAATCTTCTCAGAACATGGTGCAAATGAAATAGATATAGGCTTAATTCATCTCCAAGCAAATGTTAATCCTCGGACAATTTTAGCAACTTTATCTAAAAGTTTACCTAGTGATGTTATAATAATGACCCGCCAAGAATTTATTGATTTTGAAAAAAGCTATTGGACATTAAGAACACCAATTGGATTTGTATTTAATTTGATGGTAATGATGGCTTTTGTAGTCGGTGTAATTGTTGTTTATCAAATTCTTTATAGTAACATATCTACTCATTTCGTCCAATTTGCTACACTCAAAGCTATGGGATTCAGAAATAAATATCTTTTAAATGTTGTATTTCAGCAAGCTTTGATTTTAGCTGTCTTGGGTTATATCCCCGGTTTTGCTATTTCTCTAGGATTATATGATATTGCTAAAGATGCAACTAAATTACCAATTGTTATGGATTTTAGTAAGGGATTATTAGTGTTTACTTCTGTGATTTTTATGTGTTTAACTTCTGGTTTCTTTTCTACTAATAAACTTCGGAAGGTAGACCCAGCGGAAATTTTTAATTAACTAATAATCTCACTAATAATGCAATATTTACCTGGTCACAATATTTTGGAAATCACCAAGCTTCATCATTACTTTGGTCATGGTAAATTAATTACTCAAACTTTGTTTGATATTAATTTGACTATCAAAGCTGGAGAAATTGTGATTATGACTGGACCTTCTGGTTCAGGAAAAACTACTTTATTAACATTAATTGGTGGTTTACGTTCTGTACAAGTAGGGAGTTTAAAATTCAATGGTCAGGAATTATTAGGCGCTAGTAAGGAAGATTTAGTACAAGTTCGTCGTCAAATTGGCTATATTTTTCAAGCCCATAATTTACTAGATTTCCTCACAGCTATGCAAAATGTCCAAATGTCTTTGGAATTACAGCATAATATTTCTCAACGGGAATCTTATATCCAGTCAGAAACAATGCTCAATGCTGTGAACTTGGGAGATAGAATTAATTATTATCCCTCTGATCTTTCCGGGGGACAAAAACAACGGGTAGCTATTGCTCGCGCTTTGGTTAGTCGTCCTAAGTTAGTATTAGCTGATGAACCTACGGCTGCTTTAGATAGTAAATCAGGACGAGATGTGGTTAATTTGATGCAGCAATTAGCTAAAGAACAAGATTGTACGATTTTAATTGTTACTCATGACAACCGAATTTTAGATATTGCTGATAGAATCATTACTATGGAAGATGGTCATTTAATGCAGCAAATCAGGAATATATAGAATATATAGATCCCTGACTTCTTTAATAAGTCGGGAATGTCGTTATTTAACTTTATCCAATTAAGATAATAAACTAGCAGAATTGACATCTAAAAATAAACTAGCTTGAGGTTGTTGACGTAAAATGGAAGCTGGACAATTTGTTGAAATATCTCCTGTTAACATGGTTTTCACTATGCTTGATTTTCTGCTGTTTGGTGCTAAACAAATTATTTTTTTAGCAGCACAAATCATGGGAATAGTTACAGTAAATGCGTATTGGGGAACATCTGCTAAATTCGCAAAATATCCTGTATTTACCTGTTGCTGACGGTTAACATCATCTAGTTTGACAAGTTTAACTTGAGCAGGATCTTGAAAATCTGCGACTGCTGGATCATTAAATGCTAAATGACCATTTTCCCCCAGACCTAAACAGCATAAATCTATGGGTTGATTTTCTAAAAGTTTACTATAGCGATCGCATTCGGCTACTGGTTGTAATGTATCTCCTTCGATATAATAAAATCTTTGAGGATTTACCTTTTGTTCTACCCGTTCCCGCAAATAATGACGAAAACTTCCAGGATGATCTGATGTAATACCCAAATATTCATCTAAATGGAATAAAATTACCCTTGACCAATCTATTCCCCCTAAAGCTATTAAAGTATCTAAAAATCGAATTTGGGAATTACCTGTAGCTAATAAAATAGCAACTTGATTTTGTTGATCAAGGAGATTTTTTAAATACTGATGTGTGATTTTAGCCACACTTTTAGACATGGCTATTTCAGAAGTGTGAACTTCTACCAATAGATGATCAACATAAAAAGATTTTGTAGGTTCTATCATTAACTTGTTACCAATAACTAATATCCCATTTATCCCATTATAAAAAAAAGACAGGCTTTTTGCCTGTCCCATAACAAATAATTCAGAATCAGGAATCATCTAGGTCGAAATAAATAAAACTTTAGATTCTGATCTTCTGACTTCTGACTCCTCAATTCTTGAATTTAGAAATTCATTTCCGCAGCTTGGACTTTTTCTACTTGTTTCTTCTTGAGAACTAGCATTACTTGTGCTAACATCACCAAACAAATAAAAGCAACTAACCATGCAACTCTAGAGGAATCTTGTAAGACGATTTCTGCATCTTTTTGGCCGAAACCACCAACGTTAGGGTTATTAGTCAAAGCATCACCAGAGTTAATTGCTTGTCCTTCGGCAACAATTAACTCTGGTCCAACGGGAATTGTATCGGTAACAACATCACCAGCAGCCGTTGTGATACTAATTAGATTCTTAACGTTACCGTCCTCATCTTCTGTTTGAGCAATTTTGCTAATTGTACCCGTAGCAGAAGCGTTGAATAAGTTATTATTGCTCTTTTCACCTGTGGGGTAAACTTGTCCACGGCCACGATTACCGCCTACATGAACAGAGTATTTGCCAAAGTGAATATTTTTGTCTGTAGCGGGGTTAGGAGAAAGAACAGGGAAAACGATTTCTTGATATTCTTCACCGGGTAATGGTCCGACAATGACAACATTTTCCTTATCGTCATTGTAAGGGGTGAAAGTCATATCACCCACTTCTGCCTTCATTTCTTCAGGAATGCGGTCTTCTGGCGCAATCTTGAAGCCTTGAGGCAACATTAACACAGCCCCAACATTTAAGCCAACCTTAGAACCATCCGCGCCTACTTGTTGCACGCTGGTATCATAGGGAATTTTGACAACCGCTTTGAATACGGTATCAGGAAGTACAGATTGAGGAACTTCTATCTCCGTATTTTTGGCTGCTAAGTGACAGTTAGCACAAACAATCCGCCCTGTTGGTTCGCGGGGAGTTTCAGGAGCAGTCTCCTGGGCCCAGAAGGGATAAGCAGCAGCAGTTTGTGGTAAGGTTATATCGCTAGTGAAGAAAAAAGTCACAGTAGCGATCGCTATTAGCAATGTATTAACCATCACTTTAGCGGTGCGAGTTAATCTCGCCGGTGTAAGGGCATTTCTCATCTCTATAAAGTCATTTGTCAGTGGTTAGCGGTCATTGGTCGGTGGTCATTGGTCATTGGTCAAGAGTTGATGAAAATCCCTTTTCTTCTTGACTGGAGACTAATAACTTTTGCACTATGTATTTAAGCCCACCAAGCGGCATCCCCAGTACGGAAGTCAGTTTCCGTCCAAGGAGTTAACAGAACTTTGTCGTCTTCAACATTGGCATGAGCTAGGGCTAAAGATTTTGGCGCAGGACCGCGAATCACCTTACCAGTAGCGTCATACTGTGAACCATGACAAGGACACTTAAACTTGTTTTCAGCCACATTCCAGGGGACAACACAACCCAAGTGGGTACAAATAGCATTAATTCCGTAGTCAGCGATCGCTTCTTTACTTTGAACTACAATGTAGGTAGGATCTCCCTTGAGTCCCTGTACCAAAGCGCGGTCTCCCACATTATGACTATTCAAAAATTGACTGACTGAAACATCATTACCCAATTCGTTCTTAGCCACTGTACCGCCGCCAGCGCCACCACTAGCAGGGGGAATGAAGTAGTTAACAACAGGGTACAATGCACCTAAGGCTACTCCGGTAACAGTCCCGAAAGTGAGCAGATTCATAAATTGACGACGACCCATATCGGGTACATCATTGATTTCAGAAAATTGAGCCATAATCTACGCGCTGTTTGTGTAATTTATTAACCATTTCGACAAGAGTACCAGCACTGGAGTAATTCTTGTCTGCATCGAACTAATAACGCCTGCAGCGATGCTGTACCTCTTTGTGCAAGACTCAAGTGAGCATCTTTTCCGTTAGCATTACATTTCTTTATATCCTTATCATACTGGACTCACGGAACTTAACATCATAACTAAATGTAAAATCTAAATAAGATCAGGGAACAGGGAACAGGGAACAGGGAACAGGGAACAGGGAACAGGGAACAGGGGAAGATGATTTTTTCATACTCCGCAATCCAAGATCCAAAATCCAAGATCCAAAATTACTAAGATCAGGGAACAGGGAATAGGGAACAGGGAACAGGGAACAGGGAACAGGGGAAGATGATTTTTTCATACTCCGCAATCCAAGATCCAAAATCCAAGATCC
>LJOT01000436.1 GCA_001672075.1 Anabaena sp. CRKS33 | reverse complement strand
TTTTAAAATTACCCTTAATATCAGCAATCAATTTTTTCATTTCCCGTTTTTGCTCCTTATTTTCAGCATTGCGGTAAGTTTTAACAGCATTTCTATAACTTTCTATACTGTATTTACTTCTATTTAAAGCTGGTCGCAAATCACTATCTAAAGCAAAACGACTAATTAAAGAATTACCACATTTAATATTAATATCAATATTAGGTAAAGTCTCCAACTCTCCCATATTCCCCTCTCCTTGTCTCATATTCCCCTCTCCTTGTAGGAGAGGGGTTAGGGGTGAGGTCTTATAATAAGCATTTTTCAAAAGTTCAACCCATAACCGCAACTGACATATTTTTACAGAATTAGGATTAATATCCACCCCAAATAAACAACCTTCAATAATCGTTTGTTTCTCATGAAACAAAGTTTCCTGAACCCGTTGACTTTCTTTATTTTTTGGATTATACTCAAATAATAACCCATCTTCATCTGTAATTATTAACTCATCATTCACAACTTCAATCTGATATTCCTTTAATCTTTTACCTTCCCTATCCAGTAAAATCTTTAATTCGCTTTTAATTGCGATAATTTCATTCAAAGCCGAAACTAAAAAATGTCCTGAACCCACCGCAGGATCACATATTTTTAAACTATTAATAATCCTGTTAGCTTCTTTTTTATCCTCTATCCTATCATATAAATCATCAATATTTTCACAACTCCAACCTTTAATTTCATTAAACTTCTGAACAACCGCTCTTTTAATGGTTTCCCGACACATATACATAGTAATAAAACCGGGAGTAAAGAAAGAACCGTCTTGATAACCGTTAATTTTCTCGAAAATTAAACCCAGTACCGCAGCATTAATTAATCTTTTATTCTCCTCTTGAATTTCTTCCCCAGTTTCACTACTAAAATCATAAGCGTCCAGAAATTCAAATAAATATTCTAAAGCGTTAATTTCACCAAATCGTTTTTTCCCGTTATTATCTTTTAAGACAGTAGCAGGAAAAATTTCTAATTTCTCATTTCTCAAATTACTAATAAAAATCGTTGCTTGTTCCATTTCCGTAGGTTCAAATAAAGAACTATTTAAATAAGGAATATGAGCAAATTTGTTTTTAAAACTATCGTTTCTGTCTTCTGGTTTTCGTGCTAATACACTAAAAAATAGACTATTAAGATCATCATAATTTTGCACCTTATGTAAATTCAAAAATCCCCAAGATTGATCATTTTGATGATATTTAATTAATTGTGCTTCTAATAATTTGAGAAAGAGGATTCTATTTACCCAAGTAATTGCTAATTCTAAACCAATATTAAAAAGTTGTAATTGATAGGTTTCTCCAAATTTTTCTACTTCTTTGACTTGAGATATTTTATCTAAACTATCAAGTTGGATCATAGCATTTTCCATGAGTGAACCTGTATTTCTCTCATTTAATTTTTTGCGTTGAATGAGTTTTTTACCACCTGATTTAACTTCTGTTAAACCGATAATATGTAATAACTCATGATAAAATCCTTTATCAAGAGTATTACTATCATTTGCGAAAGGTAACTTTAATAAATGTTCTGGAGAAAGTAATTTAAACAGCGCGATTAATTTATGATCATTGGGATTTTCTCCAGGTTGTAAATATTCTTGATATTCTCGGATATTAAAATGGGTAAAAGTGATTTTATCTGCAATTTCTGTAATAGCAGGTTGAGCAATTTCCTGATAAAAGAAATCTGTTTTTTTACTTATTAATCTTCCTGCTGTAAAATCGGTAAATTGCTGAACTAGGGTTTTATTTTCATGAAATAATTTATCAAAATCTTGAGCATCAAAAATGAACCATTCATAGATATTAGTTGCTATTAAATATTTCAGTTCTAGATTTTTCTCAGTTAAACGTTCTCTGAGGAAATATAAAACTAATTCCTGAAATGCTTTAGTGTTTAAATTATCAACTTTGAGCATTTCGCTTTTATTTGTTGGCTTTTTAACTTCTAAAATTACACCAACACTGGTTTTAGGGTCTTGACCATTATGAATAACCAGGTCATTTCGTCCTTTAGTATTAATAAAGTGATTAGAACTGTAATATGTATTTTTTAAAAAGTCAGCAATGAGGTTTTTATGAAATTCCTCTGATTCAGATTCATTGATTTTTGCAATTAGGTTTTTTAAATGTTTTTTGAAAGTTTCAATATCCTTTCTAAAAGGATTGATTTTCAGAAAGGCTTTATTTAATGATT
>LJOT01000155.1 GCA_001672075.1 Anabaena sp. CRKS33 | reverse complement strand
TCTATGAAGGTCATCCTAACTTAAAGCGGATTTTGATGCCAGAAGATTGGGTAGGTTGGCCTTTGCGGAAAGATTACATTTCTCCTGATTTTTACGAGTTACAGGACGCTTATTAAGTAGCTTTGGCGGTTATAAACCGCGTCTACACAGACAAAACCCATCTTCATGGGTTTCTAGATTTTCTTGTTTCCCCCCTTCATAAGGGGGGGGTTTTCATTTTCCAAAATTTAGCAGAAGAAATAGTAAAACTTTTACTTTGATTGCTTCTTTTTTTGTCTTTAAAATATCAGTAAATATTTTCTTGTATAATTAGCTATTTTTTACTAATTTGAGTAGCAAAAAACTTTTTATTGCTTGATTTACAATAAGATTGGTGTCTCTTCTTCTATTTTTTATCTCTTTTTTGGCTGAAAATTTTTTCTAACTCCAGTCAAGATCATCAATCAACAATATTTTCTCCCAGCTTTTTCCTAACCATGACTGTCCATCTTTGCTCAAAACAAGAGTATGAAGAGAGGGCTGATGTAGTAAAGTTTCTGCAACATTTATTTACAATGTGTCCCAAATTGCAGCTATCCCGGCTTTACCCCCTGTAGGCTAGGTTTATCTTAGTATGTAACCTATCTTCCGCACCCTCAACTGTCACACAACGAAAAATGGTCGTTTGGGGATTTGAGATTGCCAAACTGCTTGCAGCAGCGCTTCGCTATCGCCACCTAAGATTTAGACTATTTTGTATCAAAATTATCCTCAAAAGTATTCAAAAATCCGAAATTACCGATTGTGACAGTTGTGGGTGCGGAATGTGAAATGTAAAGTTTTGTTACGATATTTAACACTTACTGGATACAACTTAATCTTGTGGTACTCTCAGAAAGAATATATTTATAGACAAGAAATGAAGACTCAAATTAACCCAAATATGGCAAAAATCTGTACAAACCGCCCCTTAAATGGGGAACAAATTAATGAATATCACAAAAAGGGATATGTGATTATTCGTAATTTCTTTGACCGAGAAGAAATTGAACCAATTCGGAAAGCTTGTGAAGCTGACCCCAGTATTAACGGAGCGCAAACGACTGTTAATGACAAAGCAGGGGGATATTTTAAGGTAACACTCTGGTCTGAATTAGGTGATACCCTCTTAGGAGTAATGCCACGGACTGCTCGAATGATAGATGCAGTAGAAACTCTTTTAGGAGGAATGGAATGCTATCATTGGCACTCAAAAATCGTCAGAAAATTGACCAATGATGGACAACTACATTTTCATCAAGATTATGCGACTTGGTATGAAGATGGTTGTTTGTTTCCCTATCATGTAACTTGTACTATTGCGATTGATAAAAGTGATAAAGGCAATGGTTGTGTAAAAATGGTACCTGGTTCCCATAATTTGGGTCGTATTCATCGCATTCGGATTGGAGATACTAAAGATACCCATTGTCCTGACCCATTTCGTATCGAAAAAGCGTTAGAAAAATTGGGGATTGATTATTGTGAAATGGAACCAGGGGATGCTATGTTTTTTCATTCCAATACGTTACATGGTTCCGACCCCAATAGGTCTGATAGACCTCGAACTTTAATGCACTGTTCTTACAACGCAGTCTTCAATGAGCCAATTATTCGTGAAGGACAAGAACATCATCTCTATCGACCTCTAATTAAGCTACCTGATTGTGTAATTAAAGAGGGTAAATATAGCTCAATATTTGATGGACACATATTCCATGAACCAGAGGCAGAAGGAAAACCAGGCGCAGGTGTATTTTTTCGACGGGTAGACAGCGACGTGAATTACAATAACTAAATCATCATTAATCGTTTAATTTCTTGTTAGCCATTATTGACATATAATAAAAGCTATTGTCATCCCATCAGCTATCAATTAGTCAAAAAGCAACAGGAGACTGAGATAAAATCCTAATTTTATCTCAGTCTGAACAAGCTAATGCGTGGTACTTTTTTCTTACTATTTATTAAGGAGCAAAAAGCATGGAAAAAACTGAACATTATGGAAAAATGACCACGGGGATTACAGGTTTAAATGATATCAGCACAACGACAATCGCTCCAATTCTTGAACTAATGCCAACCCTCACAAAAGAGCTTTTTAGCAGAAATTTTAGCTCTAGTCAGGTTTGTAGTGAAGGAAAATTAAATAAAAATCGTCAATATATCGATTACGCCAAAGCTACTAGAGAAGAAATATTTCAATGCATTAATAACCCCCTTTGGTATCAGCAAAGTCTGAAAGATGTGAGTAAAGTTGTGGTGATTTTATCTTCACCCCGTAGCGGAAGTAGTCTCCTATTTCATCTCCTGAGTCAGACTGAACAATTACTTTCTCTTAATGGAGAGCATACACCTTATTACAAACTCAATGGTTACAGTTTTCCCTTTGAGAACTTTCAATCTGATTGCCTAGAAAATATCGAGGTAAGTCAAGAACAGCTTAACAATTTTTCTAGGGATTTTTTATCTGATGTCGGCGTGGGTACTCCCAGAGAAATTTTAACCCCAAAAGATTTGGAAGAATTCATCACAACTATGGCTTTAAGGCTACCGATGCAATGGCCACAATTAGGTTTATCAGCCCAGGAGTATTTTTGGCATATTACAGAGGGATGTAACAGATATTTTCTAGAAAATCTGACTGGAAATTTATCCTCTCTAGTGATAAATATTTTAAAATCATTATCAATTTTTTCGCCAGAATTTAATCCCTTTTATTATGACCTTAAACCCTCTTTATTAAAAGCATCTTTCCCCAACACTAATATTTCAGCAGCACCACCTAATTCACATTTTTGTATTGAAGAACCCCCTTTTGTCGTTATTAAACCTCGTCGTTGTCCTACTTCAGATGAAATTAGTAATAAACCTTGGTTATTAAAGGCTTCAATTGATGCTTTTCGCCTTCCTTTACTTAAGCAACTGTTTCCTAATGCCGAGTTTAAAATTATTCATCTGACTCGGTTTCCTGCTACCAGTATTAATGGTATTTATGATGGCTGGCATCATCAAGGATTTTTCTCTCATAATTTAGAAGGAATTGCTAATTTAAACATTCCTGGATATTCTGATGTCTTTCCTTGGGGAAAAAATTGGTGGAGTTATGAACTTCCTCCTCAATGGAAAACGGTAATTAATCAACCCCTAGAATATATTTGTGGGTTACAATGGTCTAGTACACATGAAGCAATTTTAGAAAGTTTAGAACAAGAGCAAAAGTCTAATATTTTGAGGGTTCAATTTGAAGATATTATCGAATCTTCCCAGAAGCGACAACAAATGTTAGGTAAACTTTTAGATTTTATCGGCATCAAAGAAGATAATAGTCTGAAAAAAAGTGTTGAAGAAATGCAACCAATTATGTGTTCAGTTCCGGCCAATGAAAATAGATGGTTGAGTCGTCAATCCCTAATTTTACCTGTAATTAATCAAGACTCAATTCGTAATTTAGTCACTGAATTTGGCTATCAAAATCGAGTTTGAGGTGTCAAAGTGACTCAGGAACAAAATCATTAGTTTAATGACTTTTAAAGACCACCATGAAATTGTTAATTTAACTTAAAAACATGAGTAACTTAGTTTGGTTTGATGGAAAAATAACCAAAACTTATAATGAGATTTCTGTGCCACTTTTATCACAGGGTCTTCACTATGGTTTTGGTGCTTTTGAAGGCATAAGAACTAGAAAGTATGCTGAAGGTTCATTCATTTTTAGATTAACTGACCACATTCAAAGATTGTATCATTCGACTACCAAGCTCTTTTATCAGATAGAAGATAAATTTACGCCCCAGGAAATTGAACAAGCTTGTCAAGATGTATTGACTTACAATCAACTTCGAGAAACTTATATTAGACCTATCGTATATTTTGGAGATACCTTTCCAGGATTAACCCTTTCAAAAGATAATATTCATCTAGCGATTTTAGCTGTTGATTTTCCCCTCAATTTTTCCGATGGGATTAAAATAGCTGTAGCTGAACTAAGAAAAGATAGGAGAAATATTATCGTTGATGTCAAAGGGTCAGGGCAATATCAAATCTTTACTTATGAAAGGGAAAAAGCCCGAAAAAAAGGATTTAATGACGCATTCTTTCTTGATAATGATGGTAATATTGCCGAAGGAGTAGGGAGCAATATTTTCTTGATAAAAGAACATACACTATATACTCCTCCCCTGGAAAATATATTACCAGGAATGACCAGAGATTCAGTGTTACAATTTGCATCTGATTTAGGATATAAGGTTAAAGAAGAACATATTTCTTATTCATCAATTGGTAATTTTGATGAAGCATTCTTTACTGGAACTGCCATAGGAATTGTCCCGATTAAACAGATTGATAACTTGATATTTAATAGTATCGAGATTGGGAAAAGTTTACAAAAATATTATTTAGATATTACGATGGGAAAAATCCCTAAATATCAAAAATGGTTAACTAAAGTTCATTTTCAATCCATCCTGGTTTAATTAAATAAAAAAATCCATATTTTGGCGGAGTAAACAAGCCATATTTTTCATAACAAACTATCTAGAATTATCCCACTAGGAGCAAAATAATTGCTAAAATTCAAGTCCATGAAATCCATCAATCTTATTCCCGAAAAACTGCAACAACCAGAAGTCCAAAAATGGTTAACGATGTTAGGTGTTAGCCTTGGTACATTGATGTTTGCTCTGGATGTATATATTGTCAATACTACTCTTCCTCAATTGGTTGAAGTTTTCCATACCAATTCTGCCTTAATCCGATGGGTTGTTTTAAGTTATTTATTAACCATTACTGCTATGGTTTTGGGTGCGGGAAGATTGGGGGATATGTGGAATAAAAAGTGGCTATACCTGGGTGGTGTGATACTGTTTTCCATAAGTTCTTTGATGTGCGGACTTGTCTGTGAGGTTAATTATTTGATCGGTTTTCGAGCCATTCAGGGACTCGGTGCTGTCTTGATTTCCGTTCTTGGATTAGCAATTATTGCAGAAGTTTTTCCCAGTGAAGAACGTCAACGGGCTCTAGGAATTATTAGTGGAATTCACTTAGTAGGGGTTGCCCTTGGACCGACGGTTGGAGAACTGCTAATTAGTTTAGCGGGTTGGCAATTAATATTTTTGATCAACTTGCCCATTGGGATTATTACAACGGCAATTGTTGTGCTATTTTTTCCTTCTTTTCCTAACAGTAAAAGGCAACAAAAATTCGATCTATTTGGGATGCTGATTATGGCAATAACCTTAGTCTGCTTTTCTTTAAGCATGACTTTTGTACAAACAGAGGGATTTAGCAGCAAAATTACCTTAACTTGGTTAGCTTTTGCAGCTATTGGTTTTATAAGCTTTTTAGTTGTAGAATATTCTGTATCAGAACCGATGTTAGATTTAAAAATTTTCCAAGACTTTCAATTAAGTTTAAGCTTATTACTCAGTGTCATCATCTATTCTTTTATTGCTGGTATTATGTTTATTATTCCTTTCTTCCTACAATTTGTGAAACAATATCCTAGTTTTGAGATGGGGTGTTTATTAGCAACGTCGCCCATTTTGGGGGGATTGATTTCTCCTATTTCTGGGATTCTTTGTGACCATTTTAAATCTTCTACCATCCGTTTAATCGGGCTATTATTCATAGCGGGTGGTTGCTTGGCTATTAGCACCTTCAACGAAGATTTAACAATATTAGGCTACATTTTACGAATTGCACCCTATGGATTAGGAACCGGAATATTTATATCATCTAATATCAGCACTGTCATGGGAGCGATGACTCAAGAACGATTAGGAATTACTTCTAGTTTGTTATCTTTATCGCGGAACTTAGGACAAACTATAGGTCTATCAACCATGGGAACCCTATTTTCTAGTTTAACTTTAAGGCAATCTAATTTTTCAATGCAAATTGATCTGACAACTGCCCCTATTGAATCATTAATTATCGGGGTGCAAACAACTTTTCATTTGGCCGCAATTTTATTGATCATTGCTGTCATTATAGGGGCTTTTTCCTGCTGGAAAGCTTCTCTCAATCAAGGGTAACTATCTTGAATATCGGAAAAAAACTATGCTAACGAACGAAAAATCCCCATCCATATTTCAACCCCCGACATTTACCTCGTTTGCAGAGGAACGTCAGCATCGCCGAGAACGGTTAGCCGCAGCATTTCGTCTTTTTGCGCGGTTTGGCTTTGATCACGGCATAGCAGGGCATATCACCGTCCGCGATCCAGAACATTTAGATTGCTTTTGGGTCAATCCCTTGGCAGTCCATTTTAGTCTCATTCGGGCTAGTGAACTAATTATGGTCAATGATCAAGGTGAGATTCTTGAAGGCAACCAACCCATAAATCAGGCGGCTTTTGCTATTCATTCCCAAATTCATGCCGCCCGTCCTGATGTTATTGCAGTTGCTCATGCCCATTCAATTTATGGCAAAACTTGGTCTAGTCTGGGCCGTCTCCTTGATCCCATTACCCAAGATGCCTGTGCTTTTTATGAGGATCACAGTGTGTTTAATGACTATACTGGAGTAGTTCTGAAGGTAGAAGAAGGAAAAAGAATTGCTCATGCCCTCTCAAACCACAAAGCGGTTATTTTACGCAATCATGGACTACTGACTGTCGGTCACTCAGTCGATGAAGCGGCTTGGTGGTTTATCAGAATGGAAATTTGTTGTCAGTCACAGTTAATGGCAGAGTCGGTCGGTAAACCTATTTTAATAGACCCAGAAACCGCTAGTCTGGCCAGTAGCCAAGTAGGAAGCCATCAGTCAGGTTGGTTGAGTTTTCAACCTCTATACCAGATGATTGTACGTCAAGATACTGATTTTTTGTTGGCTTAAGGAGATTCTTTGCAACAGAACTATCTTCTTTTGTTTGTATCTATATTAGGAGGGGTGCTAAACTCCGTCGCTGGTGGTAGTGGTTTAATTTTCTTCCCGACCCTGCTGATGACTGGTGTCCCCCCTATAAGTGCTAATGCTACAACTACAGTGGCATCCCTGCCAGGGTATATTGCTGGTATTTACGTCTATCGTCAACATTTGTCAGATGAGAGACGAATCTCTTTACTTTTCGGCAGCATTAGCCTTGTCGGTGGGATGCTTGGTGCAATGTTATTGATTGTCATTCCTAATACTTCCTTCGACTATCTTGTTCCTTGGCTTTTACTTTTAGCAACAGTCCTATTTACCTTGAGTAATTCAATCATAACTCCCCAGGAGTTGGATTTACGAGAGATCGGTGAAAAACCTGGGAATCGGCTGTTGAAATTTCTATTGATTCAGTTTTTAATTGCCGTTTATGGCGGATTTTATGGGGGAGGAATGAGTTTTTTGATCTTGGCAAAACTTAAAATATTAGGTATTAAAGATATTAATCAGATGAATGCCTTGAAGATATTACTAATGGGTTGCATTGATAGTTTTGCCGTTATTACTTTCATCTTTGCTGATCTTGTCGCTTGGCCACAAGCATTTTTGATGATGGTAGGAACTGTTATCGGTGGCTACGGCGGGGCTTATTATTCAGGTTACCTTAACCCTTCTCTGGTGAGGACCTGTGTTACTGTGGTTGGTTTTGTCATGACGGGCTATTTTTTTCTCTTTAAATAGTGTTTGCTGAAAAACCATGAAAACCTTCAAAAACTAAACCTCTTATCCACTGAGAAATTTTCTTCAAACATGGCATAACAAGTACCGAAGCGCTAATGGTATATGTGAAATCCTCTGTTACTATTTCAGGTTTCGTTGCAAAAAGTTTAAAATGAAGAGGACTGAAAGTAAATCACAGGACGATCTATCCTTATTCCAGTAAAAAATCACTATGTTGTTAAAAATTATTTTGCCTGTAGAATTAGCAGCTGAGATTGAACCTCATTTACCGTCTGATGTAGTGACAATTCATGTTGATAGTGACGGAAATTTTGACGATAATCCCCAAGATGCGGAAGTTTATATGAATTGGTATTATCTCAAAAAAACGACTCTCTATAAGGTATTAGCAGATGCTCCGAAACTACGCTGGCATCATACCGTTAGTGCGGGAGTTAATCATCTTCTGACTCCAACTTTTTTGGAACGGAATCTGATTCTGACCAATAGTGCGGGGGTTAATGCTATTGCTGTGGCTGAATTTGTTTTAACTTTTATGCTCTACCATACTAAACAAATCGTAGCATTACAAACCTTACAACATCAAAAAACTTGGGTTAAAGGATTAGAATTGCAGGAGTTGCTAGACAAAACTTTGTTAATTATTGGTACGGGTCACGTTGGGCGCGAAATTGCCCAGAGAGCGAAAGCTTTCGGGATGAAAGTGTTAGGAATTCGCCGTCATCCCCAACCTTTACCAGCATTTGATCAGATAGTGGGTTTAGATCAATGGCGTTCTCTGCTACCTTTGGCTGATTATCTCGTGATTGCAATTCCTTTAACGTCAGACACTCAAGGTATGATTGATGAATTAGCGTTGCGCGCGATGGATTCCCAGGCTTACCTAATTAATGTCGCTAGAGGGGCGATTGTTGATGAACCGGCTTTGTTAAAAGCGTTAACTGAAGGTTGGATCAGGGGTGCTGCATTAGATACTTTTGTGAGGGAACCCTTGCCACTGGCAAGTCCTTTTTGGTCTTTACCCAATGTTTTTGTTACCCCCCACTGTGCAGGAACATCTTCACAATTGCGATCGCGTTTGGTGGCCTTGTTTTTAGATAACTTAAATCGATATCTTTCCGGTTTGCCTTTACGCAATGTTGTCAATCAAAAACTCGGATACTAAATTTATTTTGGATCTCCTAGAGTGGTTACATTAGACCTCTTGCAAAATTAATTTTATGTTACGATTGGGAGTTGTGTTAATTTTTAAATAAAAGTTAGAGTTACACGGCTATGATGTTCTTTGCGATCGCAAATAACATCAAAAATACATAAAACTTAAAACCTTTTTTTTGAGCTAAAAGTAATTTTTTACTCGTTTTTTGTGAAGTAAATTCCGTAATCACCGATTGTGACAGTTAATGGTGCGGAATGTGGGATTAAAAATCTAACTCTATTTGATTCACTCTTACTTCTTTTTGTTTTTCCGCACTTTTGAGAACTTCATAACTTAAACGAATATTTAATCTTTGTTGATCTTCAATTATCTCTTTAATAGTGACGATTTGGATTTTGTCGCAACTATGACTCATGTATTTACTTTGATAAAAACCAGCAGATTTTGCGGTTTTTAGCATATCTTTAGTAGGTTCTTCTAGGGTGATAAATATGGCTAGACTAGCACTTTCTATGGTCATTGTTCCTAGTAAATCTCGGATATCTCCTGATTTGATTTTACCGGATTTAACTTGAAAAATTATCTTTTCTGGGTCATTTTTATCACCTTGAAAATAAACAATTCCATCTATACCTTTATCTGCACCTTTTTTAGCGTTAATGACTGCTTTATTATTAGTATAAGTTAAAATTGCCCATTTTTCAAATTCTTTACGAGTGCGATCATCTGTTTTATTTGCTAATGCTCTTGCACTTTCTATATCTTTAGGAATACCATGAAGTTTAATGGTTTTTAAAACTCCTGGAAAACTATCTTCTAATCTTTTTAAGATTAAGCTAATGCTTTGATAGGTAATATCAATTCCTATCCATTGTCTATCTAATTTTTGGCACACTGCGACGGTTGTACCACATCCACAATAGGCATCTAATACTATATCATTTTCCTTAGAACTGGCTTTAATTATTCTTTCTAATAATGCTTCTGGTTT
>LJOT01000435.1 GCA_001672075.1 Anabaena sp. CRKS33 | reverse complement strand
CAATTAATTCCAGCGGTTGTGGATGATATTGTTAATGAAAAAACAAACCAAAATCCAGGAGCAGTAAAAACAACAAAAGAAGATATAAAAAAACAATTCTTAGAAATGTTAGAAGGTTTCACAGGAAGTACAGGACTTAAATACGAGGATTTAGACCCTGGTAAAGAACCGACAGATTTAAAGATTCAAAAGCAATGGATAACAGCAATTTATAATTATCAAATTAAAAACAAGGTAGAATATCAAAAAATTGCAGGTAAGGGGAGTGAAAACAATCAATGTAACCTGCAAATCGGGATATGTTTATGGCCATTGGGACAGAACAATGATACTAGTAATAGTCCTAATAATGTAGAAAATTCTGCCCTTTACAAAAAATTGAAAGGGGATATTTTAGCGGCCATGAAACCACAACAACCAAAAACAACAGCCAAAAACAACAGCCAAAAACAACAGCCAAAAACAACAACCAAGAACAACAGCCAAAAACAACAGCCAAAAACAACAGCCAAAAACAACAACCAAAAACAACAACCAAAAACAACAACCAAAAACAACAACCAAAAAGAAGTCAACAAAAATGAATTAGGAGATAAGCAAAGAGCAATAAAAGATTACACCCAAGCTATCAAGATTAATCCTAACGATGCCGATGCCTACTACAACCGGGGAATTGTCCGTTATCAATTAGGAGATAAGCAAGGAGCAATAGATGATTACACCCAAGCTATCAAGATTAATCCTAACCTTGCCCTGGCCTACGTCCTACGGGGAAGTGCCCGTTATGAATTAGGAGATAAGCCAGGAGCAATAGATGATTACACCCAAGCTATCAAGATTAATCCTAACCTTGCCCTGGCCTACTACGTCCGGGGAATTGTCCGTGATGAATTAGGAGATAAGCAAGAAGCAATAGATGATTACAACCTAGCTATCAAGATTAATCCTAACTATGCTGATGCCTACTACAACCGGGGAGGTGCCCGTTATGAATTAGGAGATAAGCAAGAAGCAATAGATGATTACAACCAAGCTATCAAGATTAATCCTAACTATGCCGAAGCCTACATCAACCGGGGAAAAGTCCGTGATGATTTAGGAGATAAGCCAGGAGCAATAGATGATTTAAACCTAGCTATCAAGTTTAATCCTAACTTAGCCCAAGCCTACAACAACCGGGGAATTGTCCGTAATGATTTAGGAGATAAGCCAGGAGCAATAGATGATTTTCAGCAAGCAGCAAAGTTATATCAACAACAAGGTAAAAATCAAGATTATCAAGATGCTTTGAATAGAATTAAGGAATTACAACAATAATATTAATATTCGGTTCCTGGCTCTGCCGGGGAATGCCCACGGGAGGCTCGGCCTCCACTATATTCACTGTATTTGAGGCAGAGCCTCAAACTTTCATTCCCAGCCGGAGTCTGGGAACGAGTTCAAAGTCAATAACAAAACCAATCCGTGAGGTAGTAGAGTTAAATTACGCCACCTAGTCCCCCGGATGTATTGGATGGAGATTGTTCCCTTTGCAAGAGGGTGGGGTAAAAAAGAATTTAATTGATCGTCTTCTTGATTTGATTACTTTGGAGGTAGATATGAAAATTCAATTTGTTGTTCCTGTTTCACTATTAATCTTAGTCAGTGGTTCGTTTATTGATGTCAAAAATTGGCAATCTTCTACCAGTGCAATTGGTATTGAAAAATCTTTGTGTAGCAAGACTTTCCACGATGATAAAAACTGTCCGGTTATAGTTTTAGAGCCAGAGACAAGTTATGCTTTTAGTGCAATCAAGCCATTAATTCCAGTGGTTGTAGATGATGTTATTGATGAAAAAACAAAACCAGATCAAATACCTAACAACATTAACAAAAACGGTCAAGAAATATCACGAACACAAGCAAGAAAAAAAAACAGAAGAACATATACGAGAAGAGGTCCTAGAAAAGTTAGAAAGAGTTTTAACAGGAAGTACAGGCCTTAAATCCGGGGATTTAAAACCTGGTAAAAAACCGACAGATTTAGCGATTCAAAATGGGTGAAAGCAATTTATAATTATCAAATTAAAAATGAACTCAGAAACATCACTAAAACCAGCAATTAGGAAATTAATCCACAGTTCCCAAGTCAAACCGGAAGCAGTGGGGGTAATTATAGCAGGGTTAGAAAATGAGAATGTCACTGCTGAAGATTGGCAAAATCTATTTAATAAAGAAGGTGCTGAAATTGCCATCAAACAA
>LJOT01000784.1 GCA_001672075.1 Anabaena sp. CRKS33 | reverse complement strand
ATGAAACTTGCGGGTTTACCAGAAGAGTATTTAACTCCGAATGTCATCGAAGATTTCCTAATTCAATCCCGCGAATTTACTGCTAATAGTGTTGATAATCTAGATCAAGTCACGAAAATATTAAGTTATTCAGAATCTCATCTTTCTTGGTTAGTCATGCGAACTGGTGAATTATTAAAATGGGTTGATTCGGGGGCATATAATCATTTAATTGAAGATGGAAATATCAACACACCAGCAACAGAAGAAATACCGGAAACAGGAGAAAAAGAAGGATGGAATTTTTTAAATTCTTGGTAATTTAACTAAGAATTGCTGTTAGAAACTTCCATATAAAAAATATCCCCAAATAAATTTAATTTATAATTCATTGTGGTACTGGCATTTTAAGTATCTCGATGACTAATAATACAAGGACGGGCAGGATGCCCATCCCACAAGATTGGATAGCGATGCGCTGCTGCAAGCAGTTTATCTTGTTTATATCTTCATCTAACCACAAATAGCACTCTAGAACACACAGGAAAGAACTAAACCAGAATAGATTTAAATTTGCTAACCTAGAAGTAGTACCAATATTGCTGATGGT
>LJOT01000434.1 GCA_001672075.1 Anabaena sp. CRKS33 | reverse complement strand
GGAGATTCTACCTCCCATCTTAACGATATTTCCAAAACAAGGCGGTTAGAAACCGCGTCTACACAAGCAAAACCCACCTTCGTGGGTTAAATTCCTCTTGGAAGAACTTTATTTGTATAGCCGCTATATAATCAATCTTTCAGGCTAAAAAATGGGTTTCTAACTTAAACCTAAAAAACCAGCAATTAACGGTAATAACTTACCACATTCTTCAACTAATTTCGCCGCCGTTGGTAAATTAGCAATTGTTCCTTTTAACATTGTGATTGCTGTATCTGCTAAATCCTGTTGTTCTTGAGGATTTTGGGCGGCTTCTGCTAAAGATTTGACTTGTTTTAAGGCCTTTTCTTTGTCTTTTGCTGTTAAATCAGTATCAGTTTCAATTGCGGTTTTTAATTGTGTCAATAATTCTTTAATTCCTGGTTTATCGGGTTCGGGTGCAGTTGCTAATTCATTAATAGTATTTGTGACTGTACCACTGATTTCACCTAAATTCAAAGCTTGTCCACTGGCGTTAAAATCTCCACCAATATTACCAATTTCAATTTTACGGCTAGAATCCTTAGTCATATTTTCATTCTCCACTTTATTATCAATTTGAACATTAATAGGTTTATTAGCTAATGATATAATCATTTCTGGTATTTTACCACTTTGTTGACGATGAAAATTTATTTCCTCATCTTTAGCTTGTAAAACTGCTTTATATTTTTCTTCAACTGCTGCTAATGATAATTGATAATTTTGAGTAAAATCGCTGTGAATCTTTTCTTTATCGGCATTTTCAGGAACAGCAACTTTAACAACTACCACACTATCACCTTTATTTTCAATACTCTGAATAGCTAATTCTGTATCTCTATTTTGATTTTGAACTTGATCAAAAGCATTAACAAAAGCCTTCCGGTCAATACCATTTTGGAAAATTAAATCAACAGTATTTAAAACTTCTTCAAATAATTTGGTAAATTCTCCTGGTTGAAATTCCCCACTACTCGGACGACGTTCCCGGTTATCTGTTCCCGGTTTAGGATCTTTTAAAAGATAGACAAAGCGACAATCTACATGATCTAATATAGTTGTACTTTCAATATTCCAAGCTTCCACACAAGCACCTGTCATTTGAGCTTTGGTGAAATTAGTACCCACGGCTTGAGTAAGAGTCAGATTTGCCCATTCTAAATTAGCTCCTTGAAAAGTGGCTTGAATAATATCAGCATTGTTAAAATTAGCCTCTTTCAAGTCTGCACCTATTAGGTTTGCACCTTTCAGATTTGCACCAATATAAGGTTTATTTCTACCATTAAGAGTAACGAGTAAATTGAGAACAGCAGGGTTATTTAATATAGTATTACCCGGTCTAGCAAAATCGAGTTTTTTGGCTTCATAAAAACGAGTGCGCGTTAGATTTGCTGTTCTGAAATCCGTTTTTTTCAGAATTGCACCTGTAAAATCAGCGTCAGTTAAATCAGCACCATGAAAACTTGTACCACCTGTAGCAGCAAAAGCAATAGCATAAGAGCGAATCCAAGGATCTCTTTCATCTCCCTTTAAACTACGCCAGCCGATATAAGCACTAAAAATTACAAAAACTCCGGCTCCGGCTCCGGCTAGGGCTCCGGCTCCGGCTAGGGCTCCGGCTAGGGCTCCGGCTAGGGCTCCGGCTAGGGCTCCGGCTAGGGCTACGGCTAGGGCTACGGCTACGGCTACGGCTACGGCTAGGGCTACGGCTACGGCTCCGGCTAGGGCTCCGGCTAGGGCTCCGGCTACGGCTAGGGCTACGGCTACGGCTAGGGCTCCGGCTACGGCTACGGCTACGGCTCCGGCTCCGGCTACGGCTACGGCTACGGCTACGGCTCCGGCTACGGCTAGGGCTACGGCTCCGGCTACTAAACCCTTGCGAATAGTGATAATACAAAAGACTGTCACTATAACTAGGCTAACTATTCCAACAATAACGTTTTCAGAACTTTTTGTATCAAAAACATATGTTATTAATACACCAATAAAGATTGACAAAAACCCTGATAGCGCTGACTGTAGGAACGTAATTATTAGTAACCCAATTACCCAACGCTTCTGTAGTCCAGCCTTAGCGCCACTAAAATCAGCACCTTTAAGGATAGCGTTGGTAAAATTTGCCCCTCTAATATCAGCTTGACTAAAGTTCGCACCTGTTAGATTTTGACCTTTAAAAGAGCGTCCCCGAAGATATTGACCGCTGTAGTCTGGTGACATAATCGCGT
>LJOT01000783.1 GCA_001672075.1 Anabaena sp. CRKS33 | reverse complement strand
AATAGAGGTGATACCTTTGTCTGAAGATGAGTGGAATTTGATTTTAGCAGATTGTTGATTAGGGTCAGTTTTTGGACTACCCTAAGTTTTTTTCCTCTCCCACAGACGCAAAGACGCAAAGATAATTCAGGTCTATTTTAGTTTTTATCTTTGGTATGATGTCTACTTTTTAAATTTTCATGTTTTATTTGCAGTTCATACCATTCATTTAAACAGTATTCTGACCAACAAAAACAATATTCATTCCAACAAAAATCACATAATTCTTTTTGTTTGATTTGATCTTTATTTACTGGTTTTTGCAGTAGATAATTGCGCGGACAATGGCTGTAATTATTCATGATTTTACCTGGTATATGGGGTAATATTTCTGGATGATCTGGTTATCTAAAAGATGATACATATAAATCTCGCTTTTTGGTGGAAATTATTTACTATCTGTATAAAATATTTTCAGAAATATATACTTTTTCATTCTCAGACCTAAGTATAAATGAGGAATTTAAGGATACAGAGGAATGAAGAAAGTAGGAGTTTGGGGGAGTTTTTTGGTGTAAGTCTTAATTGCGCGTTAGTTGCGAAGGTAGACTT
>LJOT01000782.1 GCA_001672075.1 Anabaena sp. CRKS33 | reverse complement strand
GAAAATGGTGGTTTTATTAATGCCAGTACCTTTGGTAAAGGTAATGCTGGGAATATCGAAATTCAAGCTACTCAAGGGGTAACTATTGGGGGATTTCTATTTAGTGGAGTAACGGATACAGCACAGGGGAATAGTGGAGGTATTACTATTGATACTTCTTCTTTAACCCTGGAAAATGGTGGTTTTATTACTGCGGATACCTTTGGTAAAGGTAATGCGGGGAATATCGCAATTAAGGCTAACCAGGGGGTAAATGTCCGGGGAAGACTAACTAGTGACGTAAAAGATACAGCACAGGGGAATAGTGGGGGTATTACTATTGATACTTCAACTTTAACTCTGGAAAATGGTGGTAAAATTACTGCTTTTACTAGTGGCAAAGGTAATGCTGGGAATATCGCAATTCAGGCTTCCCAAGGAGTAACTGTTGGGGGACTGCTATCTAGTGGGGTATTCGATACAGGAGAGGGAAATAGCGGGGGTATCACTATCGATACTTCAACTTTAACTCTGGAAAATGGTGGTTTTATTAATGCCAGTACCTTTGGTAAAGGTAATGCTGGGAATATCGAAATTCAAGCTACTCAAGGG
>LJOT01000781.1 GCA_001672075.1 Anabaena sp. CRKS33 | reverse complement strand
AAAATTGCTAATGTAAAATCCCCAAGCTCCACACTTGAGGGTGGAGTCAATCCAAAATCCAAAATCGTAAATCCAAAATCCACTGACATACCTCCTCGTCCTTTCATGAGCGAGGATTCTTTGACACTTCCCTGACTGGTGCTACCGAAAAGTAGTCTTATCCAGTCTGGAATGTCCGTTTATAGTCTCCCAATGCCCTGTGGCGACTATACCTAGTTTACTATAAAGCTGTTCTAGAATGACAAAGCTTGTATCCGATTTTTTTTGGTCAACAGTTCTCAGTTTTGATTGAGAACTCAAGTGGGGAATTTTTTCAAGGTTGTATGTAAAGTTTACAGGACTTAAGCAAAATATCTCTCAAATCCTCATTTCTCCGTGACCTCTGTGCCTCTGTGGTTCGTTATTCCATGAATCTTGCGTAAGTCCTAGTTTAATTAAAAGTCAGTGGTCAGTTATCAAAAATGAATCACCAATTACCAATTACCAATTACCAATTACCTAGTCAGCATGAAGGAGGGCTAATTGATAGTATTTTTCCGCGTGTACAATGAGTTCGGTGATTTCGGTGTCTGTGAGTTGACGAACCACCTTA
>LJOT01000780.1 GCA_001672075.1 Anabaena sp. CRKS33 | reverse complement strand
TATCATTAAAAAAAAACCAAAAATCCGCATGACAACGCGGCCGCGTCCGGTTCTGTATCCTTCTTTAACACCTGAAGTGCCATGAATGATTCCAGCTGTTGGAAAGTCTGGTGCTGGTATTAACTTAATTAATGCATCAATTGATGACTCAGGTTTTTCGAGGAGCAACAAACAAGCATCGACGACTTCATTTAAATTATGCGGCGGAATATTAGTCGCCATACCCACAGCAATACCGGAGCTTCCATTAATAAGAAGATTAGGAATACGCGCTGGCATAATAAGCGGCTCTTGCTCAGAGCCGTCATAATTAGGGCCAAAATCAACAGTTTCTTTATCGATATCCTCTAAAAGCTCATGCGCAATTTTAGACATACGAATTTCCGTATATCGCATAGCAGCAGCATTATCACCATCTACCGAACCAAAGTTACCTTGACCATCAACCAACATATATCGCAAGCTGAAATCTTGTGCCATACGAACGATTGTGTCGTATACAGCTGTGTCGCCATGAGGGTGGTATTTACCGATCACAT
>LJOT01000154.1 GCA_001672075.1 Anabaena sp. CRKS33 | reverse complement strand
AATTTTTGATTTCCTTATCTTGATCGGAATTTAGAAAGTTATGATTTTAACACGGAAAAAGCTGTAGGTATCGCACCCTCCCACATCCCACAACAGCGATACCTTCGGTGCGCTTCGCTATCATATACTTACCAAATTGTTTTGACATGGGGATAATTTAAAATCTTGGCATCACAGGTAACAAGGGAAATTTCATAGCGTCTTGCGATAGCAACTAAAATTCTGTCTGCTGGATCTTTGTGAAAATCGTCTGGTAATTGTGTACTAGCAATTGCATCTGTGGGTGATAAAGGTTCTATGACTATACCTGAATGAGTTTGTGCTAACTGATACCATTCATCAATGGGTAAAGGCAAAACTAATTTACCGACACTAGATTTAACTGCTACTTCCCAAACAGAAATAGCAGAAACTAATAAGCCATTTTGGGATTCTTCATGTTGAATAGCTTCTTGTGCTACTTTTGATATTTGACTCGGATCGTGAAGCAACCACAGCCAAATATGGGTATCTAGTAAAATCATTCTGCTAATGCTTCCCAAAGTTCAGGCATAGGTTCATCAAAATCACTAGCAATAGTAATAGGTTTTCCTCTCAGTGGGTAATTCTTTGTAGTTTTTGTTTTTTGTGAAATCAGATCAATGTTTCCTGCTTTAAATTCTAGGAACTCGATAAATTTAATTACTTCATTGCGCTGTTCAAGAGGTAATTGTTTCATTTTAGCGATCGCCATTTCTAATGTGATCATTTATTTGTTTCTCCTGTAACTTTAAGTTACTTCTATTTTAGCAAGCGAACTGACAAGTCAGCACTTGCGCTATCGCCCTTCCCACATCCCAAAAAGCGATACCTTCGGTGCGCTTTGCTACGCACGAACCACATCCCAAAAAAGCGATCGCCCTCTCACATCTCCAAAAAACGATCGCACCTCTCACATCCTAAAAGCGATCGCCCCCCACATCCCCAAAAAGCGATACGATACCTTCGGTGCGCTATCTCTTCGAGACGCTACGCGAACGCTACGCCCACTCACATCCCAAAAAGCGAACTGCTTGCAGCAGCGCTGGCGCTATCGCTCATCCTCCCATTCCCAAAAAGCGATACCTTCGGTGCGCTTCGCTACGCTATTTTAATCCGTACAAAAAGTTATGAAACAAGTTTTAATAATGCTTCATTAATAATTGTTTGATAACCAACTCCCTGTTTTTCTGCTTCAGATTTTGCCCAAGCAATCACTTGAGGATGTAACCTAATAGAAACTGATTGATATTTTTCGGTTTCACTTTTGGCTGGTCTTCCACGTCGAGTATAATTAATCCCGAATTGCTCTTGAATAGCTTGTTCAGCAGCTATTACTTCTGATGGACTAATTCTTCTGGCATGAGCAAAAGGAAATTCAGTATTCTTCTTCATATTGTTGACGCTCCCATTTTGTTGCAGGTCTAGCACTGATAATTCTAATTACATCGTTTTTCATTGTGTAAACAACAACTAATAAACGATTGTTATAGGATTCTCCAATAATCCATTCTCTTTCTTCTTCTATAGAATGCTCTGGATCTGGTGCAATTAAGGCTAATGGATCAGTCCACACAGTAGCAGCTTCTTCAAAAGAAACTTTATGTTTTTGCTGATTTCGATGTTGTTTGTTTGCATCCCATTCAAATTTCATATTTTCAGTATATACCAAAAATATAAAGTGAAAAATTAAGTTTTTTATACAGAATCCCCAGAAAGAAAAAACGATCGCATCAAACAAATGTACTATCAATTAGCGATCGCATATCCCCAAACAGCGAACTGCTTGCAGCAGCGCTGGCGCTATCGCTCATCCTCCCATTCCCAAAAAGCGATCGCAAGATTAGATTGTGTTATTCTTAAAGTAAGGAACTCAAGTAAGGAGTTGAAGTCATGACCAGTGCCACAATTACCACCAAAGGACAAGTAACTATACCTAAAGAAATCAGAGATTATCTGAATTTGGATACAGGAAGTAAAGTTGATTTTGTGATTGATGAAAATGGCATAGTTAAACTTATTCCCCTGAATATACCTGTCGGAAAATTATCTGGGATTTTGCACAGAAAAGGGATGAAATCCGCCACTTTAGAAGAAATGGAACAAACAATTAGTGAGGGTGCAAGTGATTGGAGTTGATACAAATATTTTAGTACGTTACCTCACAAAAGATGATGAAAAACAATGGGAAAAAGCTGTTGAGATTATACACAGTGGAGAACAATGTTTTATTGCTAATGTTGTTATTTGTGAGTTAATCTGGGTTTTGCGTGGTAATCCTTATAATTTTACTAAACAAGAAATTAGTAATACTGTAGAGATGATGTTGCAATGTGCTGTTTTTGAGTGGGAGAATCGTTCAGTTATTTATCAAGGATTGCGGCGTTTTCAACAGGGAAATGCAGATTTTTCTGATTATTTAATTGGTGCAGTTGCTCAACAATTTGGTTGTACTATAACGGCGACTTTTGATAGGAAATTGAGAGGAGAAAAAGGGTTTGATGGTGTCTAGTAATTTTATCATACTTAAACAGCGATCGCCCCTCACATCCTCGAAAAGCGATCGCACCTCCCACATCCCAAAAAGCGATCGCACTCCATCATCCTAAAAGCGATTCCTGCGGAGCGCTTCGCTATCGCACCTCCTACATCCCCAAACAGCGATCGCTCTCCCCACATCCCACAACAGCGATCGCCTAATTATAAGTTTTCGCCTTGAGGTTCATCTGTTGGCACATCAAGTTCTAAGTTAAAAGCAAGTTTTATGCGTTGCAGAATAGCAGTTTTTTCTGACTCATTTTTAGGTTCATATGAATTAACTATATGATAAGCTAAATCTGCTAGAAAAATTCCCCATGCTGCTGGATCGTCCCACACTCCAGTACGAATAGTGGAATACTGATTTTTCTTAGCTATCCAAACTCTTACTAGCTCAAATGAGTTGGAATCTTCTTGAGCCTTTTCTGGAATTGACAATTGTTGATTGATGTTATCCATTATTTTATAATAAGTGACTATTTAACTACAAAATTCAATTTTTTGTGAGAATAATGGGGTCTATCTTGAAATGATATATTGGAAATTTGGTTAAGTTTTATCAATGAAGACAAATCACCGTCTATTATGTTCGTAGAACCGTAAAAAACTACAGATTCTAATTTGTTTAACTTTTCTATTGGTTTAAGTGAATCAATATCTTTATTGTCACATAATTCTAACTTATTTAACTGAGTCAACCCAGCAATTTCATTAATAGATTTTAGTGAAGAACAACCATTAATTTCTAGCTCTTCCAAATTAATTAAAAATTCAATCCCTGCAATAGATTGTAATTTTCTTAAATTGTACAGTCCCAAAAACCTGAGTTTATAGAGATGACTTAATCCCTGAATATTTCGAGTTGGAGAATTAGCTAATGATAAATATTCTAATTCAGTTAAATTGGAGAATTTAGAAGTATCTTTTTCTGAGTAGTTGTCAATAAACAATCTTTTGAGAGATTTTTGATTAAAAAGTGATTTTGCTTTTGCTCTCCATCTTAATCCACACTGTTCCAAATAGGGAAATTCTTCAAAATTAATTGGGCTTTTACAATATGTACTAATTTGTAAACTTCGCAATAAGTGTAAATTATTGACTGGAGAGATATCATCTATAGTCCAGTCTATAATAGAGAATGCTTTTAGATGCGAAAGAGCAGATAAGAATGATAAATCTTTTCCTTTCCACCCTTTAGCATAATTAAGGTGTAACTCAGAAATGTTATGAGCGAGGATATATTGACTGATATCCTCACTCCATGAAGAAGTTACAACTAGTCTTTCTCCGTATTTTCCTGATTCAACGATAAAGTTAGATGTCATAGTGATTAATCAAAGTAAGTGTCTGCGATTTGGTCCAATTGGATTCCTGTTATTCTCAAGATTTTTACTACCATCTGGGTTTCTAATGCCACCAAGTTCATCAATTCTTCGTTGTTCAGCAATTTCTCTTTGGGTTTTACCGCCAGGAACGTCTGTCCGGTTAGCATTGGGAAGTTCACTTGAATCAAGTTTTCCACTTTTAATATGTTCTTGGAGTCGTCGATCAATATCATTGGATTGACCTACATAACGCTTGGAAGAGGTAGCATGAAAATCATAAATTCCTTCAGTGATTTTCTTAGTACCCTTAACAAGATCGTCTCCATGAGCAGCGACACGAGATGCAGAACCTAAACCTGTTGCAAATGGGATTAAAGCACCAGCAGCATCAAGTCCCAAAGCAGTGAGATTCTCACCTAAATTATCGCAACTACCAAAAACATTATCTTTACCAATGCGATAAAGATCATATAAAATAGAACCAAAATCTATTATTGTATCTACAATTAATCCTGTTGGATCTAGAGAATTAATTGTATCATTACGGACGTATATATACAGGTTGACATCACCACTAGCAAAACCAATTGGATCATTACTAATAAAATTCCCTGTGCCTGAGTTGTAATACCGCGCTCGATAGTAATATAACCCAGTTTCACTGTCAAATTCACGTCCAGTAAATTGATAACGGTTATGAACGGTAGAATTAGTTTGAGCGATAACGTTGCCAAAGGAATCATAAGTAAGATGATTAACTAAATTACCTCCAATATCTACCAAATCACGGACAGTACCCAACTTATCACCTAAATGCCAGAATACATTACCATTAGCTTCTTCTTGAGCAAGGACTTGATCAACCTCAAAACTGTGGAGATATCGCTTATCCAAAACTGGCTGATTGACACTTGATATACCATCTTTATCTACAAATTCTAAGTGTACTTCGCCTCCTTCATAAATAAAGTGTGTGACTACAGCAGGAACAGTATCCTGAAGATTGGTATCTACTGCTTTAGCAATGCGACGATCAAAGACATCATAGGTAAAATCAACCTGTTGAATCTGGTTTCCAACATTATCTTTGTCAATGACTGCAACAAGACGGTTACGATAATCCCATTGGAATTCACGCAAATTACCTGTCAATATCTCCGTCCTCCGGCTCAAATTTCCTTCATTGTCGTATTCGTAATTGTAAATTCCATCAGAAACCAAACGGTTTCCTGCACCTGTTTGATAGTCATCTCCATGAATGCTAGAACTGATGCGGTTGCCATTGGCATCATAGCTGTAGGACTCATCGGGATTGTTAGCATTAGTGTGATTAGCTTCAATCAGTTGATTTCGTTGATCGTAGGTATAGTTAGTAATACCGTCGATATCAGTTATTTGACTAATACGGCTAGTAGGATTATACGCAAAGTTATAAAACGCAAGATTTTTACTGGCGTTGTTATGAGTCAAACTGTTTAGTCGTCCAAGATTATCGTAAGTATAGGAAGTCGCAGCTACTAACTGAGTTCCAGCTAGGTTAGCATAACGATTAACTGAAGTAGATTGACCAAAGGCATTGTAATTAAAATCAACTCGTTTATCACTGACTCCATTTCCTGTTTGTGTGAGTTTGATGAGACGGTTGAGAGCATCGTAAGTGTACGAATTAGTACCACCTGTTAAGCCATTGATCGTATCAGTAAGAGTAAGGGGATTACTAACATCATCATAGGTGTAAGTCAAAAGAACATGAGGTGTATTGGGAGTTCCTAGATTATCAACACTTAGAATGCGATCACGGCTATCATGACTATAAGTTAAAGCACTATATTTATCTACTACAGCAGTTTGGTTACTAGCTTTGTCGTAGCTGTAATTAATTACCTGATCAGTTCCTACCCATGTTTCCTGAGTTAGACGATTGATGTCATCATATTTAAACTCAGTTCGGCGATTATTGCGGTCAGTTTTCGCAATCAAATTATTAACGGGATCATATTGATATTGAGTAGATTTTCCTAATGGGTCGGTTTCATTAATCAGGCGATCGCGTGCATCATAAGCAAATATAGTCTTATTATTTACAGGATCAGTAACAGAAGCGAGATTATTACTCAAATCGTAAGTAAACTTAGTGCTACCCAAATCAGGAGCAATTGTTTCAATCACACGATTCCGAGCATCATATTTATTTTCAGTCTTATGTCCTAAAGGATCAACCACTGAAAGCAAATTACCCAAAGAATCATAAGTATAGTTGGTCTTTTGGTTGAGTGCATCAATATTTTCAATCAACCGATTTAACGTATCGTAGGTATTTTGATTCACATTACCTACAGCATCAATTGTTGATATCAAATTACCATCAGCATCATAGCTATAGGTAGTAATCGGAGAAGTTAAAGGACCATTGCCATCGGGATCAGCTTCAATAATTTTCACTAACCGATTCAGTGCATCATATTCAAAGGTAGTGCGATTACCATTTTCATCAATAATTGCCGTTTGATTACCTGCTAAATTATATTCAAATTGGCGTTTTGCTTCGTCTGCTGTTCCCTTGGCGTAGATGATGGAAATTAAACGACCATTCGCATCATAATCACTATCAGTAATCCGTCCTAGAGGGTCAGTAATCAGGTCAACTAAGCCATTATTTGTGTAGGTAAATTGGGTAATAATATCATCATTACCTCCTACAGCACCCACTACCTGAGTTAGAGATAAAAGATTACCGTTATTGGGATCAATTTGATAAAGAGTTTGATGACCAAGTTCATCAGTCATGCTGGTGAGTTGGTTAAAACTTGGATCGTATGTAAAACGCCGCGAAGTCGGATTCAATTGAACAATATTTTTTACAAGATTCTGGGAATCAGGTTGATCATATATTCCCTGGAAAAAGTTGATGTCGAAAACAGCGACTAATTTTCCTGTCAAGGCATTGGCCAAGTCACCCTCATCAAAAATGACGGCACTGCTATTACCCGAAGCATCAAAAGTAATAAACTGTCCATTGCCTGAACCAGCTACTCCACCAGGATTTGCATAGGTAACATTGCCATCAGGAATAGTATTCGGGGTTGTAAAAATGCCACTAATTTGCTGAGTTGAATTAGGAACAGTAAAGTTTAGGAGTCCACCACCAGCTTGATTGATAAAACTGAGTAAGGAATTATTACGATTTGAGAAACTAGAATTTTCGCCGATCGCAAATAATTCTCCTCCTGACTGTAAGAAAGACAAATATTGAGCTGATTCAGTCGTCGTAATCGGTTGACTATCGGTAAACCGAATATCCCAAATTTCTGAAAATCCAGTTAAATCAGTGGGCAAACTATCAACAACGGTCGTTTGAAAACCCGCTTCCTGTAATAGTGTCTTGATGTTATTCGTACTATCAGATGTTGTTTGTGGTTCAGAACTACCACTTGCTCCATTAACAATTAAAACATTTCCTCCATTTGCTATCGAGAAAGACAGTGAATCCTGAATACTCAAGACATTACCATTATCATCATAGGTAAATGAAGTAACGTTACCTCTGGCATCAGTTTGTTGAGTAACCAGATTATCCTCATTCCGTTTCACAGCAGGTAATAAACCAACTTCATCAGAAGATGATACTATTTGCCCGGCTTGATCAAGATTATTGACTATTTTCTTACCATTAGCATCTGTATAGGTAGAAGCAGCATTTCCCAACTGAAAAGCAAGAGGCGCATTTACAGGATCAATAGTTTTATTTGGTGCATATAAACCTTGCACTTGCACAGGATCAAAATCTAATTCTGAACCATCTTTACGAATAGCTAGATCTGCTCTTCCCGCAAAGTCATAGAATGTCTGTTCTTTATTTCCTCGCTTATCAACCTCAGAAATCATCAGATGATCTGTGTTATATTCCCAAGTACGACTTGTCCCATCGGGATCTGTAATTTTGATTAAATTACCATTGGTATCATAGGTTAATTTAGTGCTACGACCAGCCGGATCTTTGATTTCTATAATTCTACTATTGCTGTAGGTAAAAGTAGTTTCTAAACCTACCGGATCAACCATTTTTGTTAAGCGACGATTTTCATAAATGTACTTAGTTTCATTACCAATGCGATCGCTCACTTTCGTTAACAGATTTTCCCCATTGAAGGTATAAACGGTTTTATCTGTCATCGTCCGGCGGAAAGTACCATCATTTAAACGTTCTAAGGTGGAAAAGTCCCCAACTGGTGAATCATAGCTATTATCTGCTTTCTTTTCAAACAATAACTCACTACCATCACCATCAATAATAATTACCGACTGATCAGCATTAACAACAATTTCCTGCAAACCAGCTAATCCCCAACCACTACCAAAAGCACTATTTACCGTATTAATATGTAGGAATTTACCCTTACTGGTAGAAGTAGAACCATTCAACTGATTATTATTTAATCGCATTAATCCAGTGGTTAAATCATAATCATAACGACCTGAATCTAAAGTTCTTAAATCAGCTTGTAGTGCTGCATCAATCTTACCACCGCCATTAGGAATTGACCAGAAATGTTCACCACCATTTAATCCAAATTGACCTCCAGCAAAACCGGGTACTTCTAACTTAAAATCACCCCGTTTAATTGTTAATTCAGCCATCAATCTCAAATTAGAATCATTCGGCACATTGTTATAACCAAAATGCAGAATTGGTCTAGCATCTGCTCGTTCTGAATCATAACGTAAACTGATACCGCGATTAGTTCCTAAAGATTGATAAGGTACTAAATCATGGGTTTCTATCACCGCCCCTGAGTGTAATTCTACTTCTGAATTTCCTGGTGCTGTAGCTTTACATTCATCACAACCATCATCTGGGTTGCGGTCATCAGCATCAGGATCATTAGGAGTTGGTGCGGGTGGTGCGAAGAAATGCCAGCTACTATTACGAATACCACCACTAATGGTATTAATTACAGTTCCATCAGCACTAACTTGACCTGTACCGACATCATCAAAAGCTCCTGTTACAGGATTAATAGACCATAAATCCATTTCTGTACCAGGCGCATATCCAGCGAGATTTGGTAAGCTCAAAGGTGCAGGATTAGTAAATTCCATTTCCCCTGGTTGAATGGTAACCACCAAATCAGGACGCAGATCTTCTGGTAATGCGGCCGGAGTTAGTTCTGTGGGAACTGTGGTAATACTTAATTGTCCTGTATAGGGCTGACCTTCTTGATTAAATAAACTATTAGCAAAAACAGTTACAGCAGAGCCTGGTATAGCTTTACTGGTAACAATTTGAGTAATTGTTGGGTCAATTGTTTGAGCGTTATCAATATCAATTGGTGGTAAATAAATGGGACGGTCAATAACGTTTTTCACATTTGCATAAACATCATGTCCCAATAATAAATGCAATGGTTCGGCAATAGATGGATAAACAACATTATTGACTTGTTGGCCAGGTTCAATTATTAATGCTGTACCTTGTAGAGGTACTGTTAAAATAAATGAGCCATCAGCATTAGTCGTAGTAGAAATATCACCAATTTTAACTTTAACTCCCGCTAAGGCTTTTTGATCAGTATTTTGAATTACACCGCTAATTCTGGTTGTTGTTTCCGTATCAGCAACAACGGCTAAATTAAATTTTTTACTTGTAACTTCCTCCCCATCTCTAGCGACTAAGGTAAAATCATAACTGCCAATTTGTGAGGGGGAAGGTTTAAAAATTAATGTTCCATCGCTGTCTAAATTGCCTGTAGGTAGGTTTTGTTCACTTTCAAGAGCAAAATTGGCATTTTTCCCGAAAATCTCTTTAGATTCCAGTTTTAACTGCTGTCCTGGCATGACAGTTAACTTAGGTGCTAACAAATTATCCAGAACAAAATTACCCACACTTCTACCAGTTGCTAACCCTTCCACATTAGCCGAATTAAAATGAATACCTCCATAAATGCGACTAACTCCTGCTTCATTAGCTGCATTTGTAAAGTT
>LJOT01000779.1 GCA_001672075.1 Anabaena sp. CRKS33 | reverse complement strand
ATAATTAACCCATGCTACCGGCTCTTGTTGTTCTAACCATTTGGCCAATTCTAAAGCATTGTTGATATGACGTTCTACACGCAGGGAAAGGGTTTCTAACCCTTGCAGTAATAGAAAAGCATTAAATGGACTTAATGCTGCTCCTAAATCCCGTAATCCTTCGACTCTGGCGCGAATAATAAAAGCAATATTACCAAATTGACTACCTTTCCCAAATACTTCTTGAAAATTCAATCCATGATAACCGGGGGAAGGTTCGGTAAAGAGGGGAAATTTGCCATTACCCCAATCAAATTTACCAGAATCAACTATTACGCCGCCAATAGATGTACCATGACCACCTATCCATTTAGTGGCAGATTCTACGACAATATCAGCACCATGTTCAATTGGTCTAGCTAAATAACCACCAGCGCCAAAGGTATTATCTACAATTAAAGGAATACCATTTTCATGGGCAATGTGAGCTAAAGCTGCAAAATCGGGAATGTTAAATTGGGGATTACCAATGGTTTCAACGTACAGGGCTTTGGTTTTTTCATCAATTGCTTGACGGAAATTTTCTGGATCATCTCCTTCCACAAATTTGACATTT
>LJOT01000778.1 GCA_001672075.1 Anabaena sp. CRKS33 | reverse complement strand
CCTTGGTGCTGACGCTGGGATTTTCAGCGTCAGAAGTGTTACCTTTGAACATGATCATCAAAGCAATGCTTAAAGCACCAGTTAAGCCAAGTATTGATATTAATATTCCCCGAGTCTCAAAAAATGACTTATTATTTTCCACAGCATAACTCCTTCAAGGGGTGAGCAATAAATGATCAGGATCATGACTCTGATGCTAGGTTATAACACATTTCTCTATATACTGAGATTCACTAGCCAGACCTAACCTAACCTCTTCCTTGACAGGGGAGAGATTTGGAGATTTGATAGAGTGGGTGAGGACATAGTTTATTTTCTCCAGACTACTAATATCACTCCCGTGACAATTAAACCTAGTCCAAAAACACGGGTGAGAGGAATAGTTTCTTTTAAAACAAAGTACCCTAATAATACAGAAAATATATAACCAATTGATACAGCGGGAGCAGCAACGCTGAGATTGATTCTCGTCAGCAGGAGAATATAAGCTACAGCGCCAATACCATAACAGGTTAGTCCTAATAAAAGTTCTGGTGTAGTCACAATACTGAGAATATGACTAATAGCGTTACCTGCATCAACTTTACCTAATTTT
>LJOT01000777.1 GCA_001672075.1 Anabaena sp. CRKS33 | reverse complement strand
AATTCATCGAGATATTAAACCAGAAAACATTTTAGTAGATGCACAAATCAATGTCTATTTAATTGACTTTGGTTTTGCTCGTATTGGTAGTCATGATGTGGCTGGAAGTAGTGTATTTAAAGGAACTCCTGGTTTTATTCCCCCGGAGCAAATGTTTAAACCCACAAATGCTACAGATTTGTATGCTTTGGGTGCAACTTTGATATGTTTATTAACAGGAATCAAGTCAACAAAAATAGATCAATTGCAAGATGAAGATGATCCTTATTTGATTAAATTTCGTCATCTTTTACCCCAGGTAAGTTTGCGGTTTATCGGTTGGTTGGAAAAGATGGTACAACCGAAACAAAAAGACCGATTTACTAATGCAGAATTAGCTTTAGAATCACTCAAACCCCTTGATGTTATTCGTGTACCAGCAGTTGATTTTAGTGAGACGGTTTTAGAGTTGAAAGCGAACAGGTTGGGGGAAAAATTAACTAGGGTTATTATTATTGAAAATTCTATACCAGATACTTTATTAGAAGGTAAATGGGAAGTTGGATCTCATCCTCAAGACCCTCCCCATACACCAGATAATCATGCTTGGATTTCAG
>LJOT01000776.1 GCA_001672075.1 Anabaena sp. CRKS33 | reverse complement strand
GCAGTGGTATCAACGCAGAGTACTCGGGCTTTAAGATTGTGAACGACAATAAGACAGATCTTGAAATTCGACAATTCTTTCTTCCACAAGCAGTTATTCTTCTTCTGGTAAGCAGTTATGTTGATCATTGTGGCTTTTAAATAAAAACTAAAGTTCTTTTTCACCTACCTTTCGGAATTCTTTTCATCTTTCATTCACAATACACAAATCTAACTAATAATCCTTTAGCTAATACATTCTAGGTTAAACGGAGTGCATAAAGTGGAGCTCATGAAGAGATTCAGCACCTCTATAATTCAGTATCCACTTATTCTTGGGAGATTTTCTTTATCTACAAAGAGGTATCTTTTCGAGAAAAGGATAATGAAGCTTTATTAATCGCATGTTTCAACCGCTTAAAGACTACTTTGAGGCAATCCAAATAAAGATTACTGCAGGTTGGTCACACAATTATATAATTCACTAGGTAATATTAACAATTAGTGGTTTCCCCAGGTACTCTGCGTTGATACCACTGCTT
>LJOT01000433.1 GCA_001672075.1 Anabaena sp. CRKS33 | reverse complement strand
TGATCTATCAAAACAATCCAGTCAGCCCGATTAATTACTTTAGGTCTGTGAGTAATTAAAATTGTTGTTTTCCCTCGACGATGTTTAAATAATTGGTCTAAAACTTGGGCTTCACTAACTGGATCAAGTCCACCAGTAGATTCATCTAAAATCAAAATTGGTGGGTCTGTAACAATGGCTCTAGCTATAGCTAATCTTTGTCTTTGTCCACCAGAAATATTAGCACCAAATTCTCCTAAAATAGTTTGATATGTCTCCGGTAACTTATTGATAAATTCATCAGCACCAGAAATTTGACAAGCTTGAACAATCTGCTCAAAGCTAACATGAGGCGCTCCTAATCGAAAATTCTCGATAATAGAACGACTCCAAAAATGAGCATCCTGGGGAACAAGAACCACTTGTTGACGCAGACATTCTAAAGAAAGGTCTTGAAGGTTATAAATTCCAATTTGGATATTACCAGATTGCAGAGGATATAACCCAGCTATTAATTTAGCTAAGGTACTTTTACCACATCCAGATTTACCAATTAAAGCCACCACTTGACCACCAGGAATTGTTAAAGAAAAACCTTCTAAAAAGTCAATTCTTCCTACATAGTGAAACTTCAAATCTTTACAAAAAATATCAACATTTTCGGGAATTTTAGCAACAGGTTTTTTGCCATAATCTTCATTTTCTGGAGTAGCATCAATAACTTCTGTTAATCTTTGGGTGGCAGTTTTGGCACGGGTAAATTCTTCAACAAAGCCGATAACTGTACCAATTAAACCCAAAAAATTCCCATTCATAGAGTTAAATGCTAGTAATTTACCAATACTGAGATTTTCAGCGGGGTCAATTACTAAATAGCCACCGAACCAAAGTAAAATAACACCACCAATAGCACAAACAAAACCAGAGAAAGTATTATTAATGATGCCAATTTGGATAGTGCGAAACATGAGATTAGCTAGACGAATAAAACGGGTTTCTAATTCATCTAAAAATTGGGGTGCTGAGGTAGTTGTTTTGAGAGTTAATGCTCCTTTAAAAGTTTCGACTAAAACCCCTTGGGTTTCGGCTTCTTGAACTAGAAGCTCACGAGTTTTCTGTTGTAAAGTGGGCTGAAAAATAATAGTTGATAATGTCATGATTACGGAAATTAATAATGCTATTCCTGTTAATTTCCAGCTATAAAAAATCATGAAGCCTAAAGAAATCAATGCAATAAAAAATCGGCTAGGTAAGGTAACAACCAATTGAGCGACTAATTGATTAATTTGTTCAATATCTTGCAATCTACTAACTATTTCACCACTGCGTCGAGCTTCATAATAACTTAAAGGTAAACGCAAAATTTGTCTACCAAAATCTAAAACTAGCCCTAATTGTAAGCGTTGAGCAAAGTTAGCAATTAAGTTAGATTGGACAAAGGAAAGGCTATTAGAAATAAAGTTCATGACTACTACAGAAATCGCTACAGTAGTTAGTAATTTTGTGTCACCTCTAACTAACACATCATCAGTGAGAATTTGTAATAAAAAAGGAGAAGCTAAAGATAACAAACCCAAGATCAAATTTAAAGGTAAAACTTGGACTAAAATGGCGCGATAAATCCAAACTCGTCGAAAGAAACGCCAAAAGCCACCAGTTTTATCACTTTCTTGTTCAAAAAAGCGAATAGGATCTGGTTCTAGTAAGAGAATTAACCAATCTTTCCAACCATCAATTAAATCTTTTTTAGAAAGATAACGAACCCCAACTCCCGGATCTGCAATGACAAAATTTTTGCCTTTTTTACCGTATAAAACAACCCAATGATTTCCTTTCCAGTGAATAATTGCTGGTAAAGGAGCTTCATTCATTCGCTCAATTATTGCTGATGATGTTTTGACTGGACTAACTTTAAAACCCAGGCTTTCTGCACCTCGTCTTAACCCTAATAAAGTAGTTCCAAATTGTCCAGTTCCGACGACTTCCCGAATGCGGCTGAGGGTAAAATTACGACCATAATATTTGGATATTGTAGCTAAACAAGCTGCTCCACAATCTTCTTCACTATGTTGTTTAACAAATTGGAGTTTCATAAATAAATAACCATAGAAAAGAATCAAAATATATTATTTTCATTTCTATTGAATTGGTAGTAAACACTGGTAAATATAATCCGAATAGTAGAATATAAAATTATCTGATCCTGGTTCTATTTTTGTGCTAGAAAAGATTAAATATACTCGCTAAGAAGCTATTACCTCTTCTTCTCCTATTGCGACGACGGCCACC
>LJOT01000775.1 GCA_001672075.1 Anabaena sp. CRKS33 | reverse complement strand
TGGGTTTATTAATTACAAAAAATGCCGCAAGATCTAACCTTCATTCATAGCTTACTTCTCTTCAGTACGGCCTTTATTGCCGGTGGACTAAATGCTGTAGCGGGTGGTGGTAGTTTCATTACCTTTCCGACTCTGATATTTACAGGTGTCGCACCAATTACTGCTAATGCTACTAATAATACTGCTCTGTGGATAGCAGCTATAGCCAGTGCAGGGGCTTATCGTCGAGATTTGAGTATCGAAAAACGACAATTATTACTACTGACTGGCACAAGTTTAGTTGGTGGTGTTATTGGTTCAATGGCTTTATTATATACATCACCGGATGTATTTAAAAAGATGCTACCTTATTTGTTACTATCAGCAACCTTGATATTTACATTTAGTGATTCTTTGAAAAGCTGGCTGCAATTTAGGACTAGAAATGATTTTTCTGCAACCCCACCTTTGTTTATGCTGCTAATTTCTCAATTGCTAATCTCCATTTATGGTGGTTTTTTTGGTGCTGGTATGGGCATTTTAATGTTAGCAACTTTAACCTTTTTAGGTATTAAAAATATTCACGCTATCAATGCTTTTAAAAGCTGGTTAGGAACTT
>LJOT01000774.1 GCA_001672075.1 Anabaena sp. CRKS33 | reverse complement strand
GAATTTATTGGAAGATAATAAAGATAAGGGTGCATATTACACTCCTAAAGAAATTGTCCATTATATGTGTCAAGAAAGTTTGATTGAGTATCTAACTACCTATTGTCTAAACTGTGATTTTTCTGATTTAGGAATTACCTTGAGAGAAGAAACTCAAAAGGAGTTGATTACACAATTAATTAAAAAGAAAGAAATCAATATAAATATTCTCATAAATAACCTCGAAAAATCCAGCAAATCAAAGGAATCCTATAAATCATGGTTCAGACATTTGAATACAGCATTAGATAAAGTAAAGATTTGTGATCCTGCTATTGGTTCGGGTGCTTTTCCTATGGGTTTGTTACATGAAATATTTACCGCAAAACAAACTTTACATACTTTTGAATTTGGGAATATGACTAACTTTCATGGTGCGGAAGTGAAATTAAATATTATCCAAAATAGTATTTATGGGGTGGATATCGAACGCGGTGCTGTGGATATTGCTAGATTACGTTTCTGGTTGAGTTTAATTGTAGATGAAAAACAACCCAAAGCATTACCTAATCTTGATTATAAAATTGTGGTGGGTAATAGTTTGGTAAGTAAGTTAGGTGAT
>LJOT01000773.1 GCA_001672075.1 Anabaena sp. CRKS33 | reverse complement strand
CCCGACGCAGCGCGTTGTCGCTGATGTCGTTGCCGAAGCTGCGGGTGCTTTTCGCCAGGTCGGACGCCATGCCGTTGTAGTCACGGGTGGACAGAGCCAAGTAGCGGTCAGTGCCAGGTACGCCCTGCTCGTTCATCACCGACTCGATTTCAGCCACGTCGTCAAAGCCCGACGCCACACCAGTGCGTTTGACGAACAGGGTGCCCTGCGCGGTGGCAACGTTCATCACGGCGACGTTGATGTCGCTGGCCAGCTTCTGCTTGGCAGCATCGCCCAGGCGCTGCTCTTGCAGAGCATCGCGCAGTTCGGTGGCGTTCATGATCCACGGCACAGATCGGGGGAAGCCGATAGTCGCGGGGACGGACAACTGGGTGTAGTCGTCAAAGTTGGCCGTCATGTCCACACCAGAGTAGGACACGGCGATATTGGGCTGCGGACGCCAGATGACGTTGTTGGTCCGCTCCATCATCGTCTGGTCGGTGGTGTAAACCGCGACGTTGCGAGACAGAACAAGGGCGTCCTGGAAGCCTTCCAGGAGGTTTTCAAACGCGACGCGTTCTTCTTTCGAGAATGAGTTGGCCATTGTGGGCTCCGAGATGAGT
>LJOT01000772.1 GCA_001672075.1 Anabaena sp. CRKS33 | reverse complement strand
GCTGATGTTGAGTTTTACCGGAGGGCTCAAGGTGCTGGTGGCCGTGGAAGCATGTGACATGCGCAAAGGGTACGAGGGACTCACCGCGATGGTGGAGGGAGTGCTCTCTGAAGAGTTGCGGAGCGGGATCCTTTTTGTCTTTGGGAACAAGAGGAGGACGAGGCTCAAGATCCTCTATTACGATGGGAGTGGGGTGTGGTTGTTGAGCAAGCGGTTGGAAAAAGGGACCTTCTCATGGCCGCAGAGTGTGGAGGGGAAGAGCAAGTTGACCCTGCGACCGGAGGCCTTGGCGATGCTGACAGATGGGATTGATTTGAGAGGAGGGAGGATGAGGGCGTGGTACGAGAGGGATGAGAGGAAGTGATAGAAAGTGGCACGCTACTTGCTGGATAAAAGTCAGTGACTGAGGCGGCCAAAATCATTGAAGAACTGCGGAAGGAGAACGCCTTGCTACGCGAAAAGACGGCACTACAAAGCGAGCAAATCATCCTCCTTCGGCAGGAGAACGCACTTCTTCGTCAGAAGGTTGATCTTTTGGTTCGGCGCATATTTGGGAGGGGCAGCGAGGTGATGAGTCCGGATCAACTGGAGTTGCTTCTTGGA
>LJOT01000771.1 GCA_001672075.1 Anabaena sp. CRKS33 | reverse complement strand
AAACATCAAAGCCAAGGCAGCGGGCATCTCAACTTGGACTCTCATCGACGAGGACTATGCCGTTGGCGAGTTCATGGCTCAGCTCTCCGGTTGGCAAAGAGAACGGCGTTTCTTTGTCGTCCGCGAACGCATTAGGGAGAGCAAGGCTGCCATCGGACGCAAACTCCTCCATGTCCCCGGCTATACCTTCCGTATCTTTGTCACCAACCGCAGCGAGGCCCCCCTCCTTCTCTGGCGCGATTACAACAAGCGCGCCTTGATCGAATCTCGAATCGAGGAACTCAAGGCTGAACTCCATGCCGACGGCTTTTGCATGAAGAACTTCTACGCAAGCGAATCGGCCTTCCTCGCCGTCCTCTTCACTTTTAATCTTCTGAGCCTCTACCAAATCGCCCTCAACTCTCACTCCCACTACCGCCGGCCAGCCACCCTCCGCCAGACCGTCTTCTTGGGCGGCGCTATCCTTGGCCGTGCAGGACACAAGGCTGTCCTCCATATTTCCTCAGCCTGGGGTGCCATGGCCAAACATAAACCTTTGCTGGATGCCATCTTCCACTGGCAACTTCCAACTTCGCCGAAGTTCAAAGATCACGCTCTTTTCAAA
>LJOT01000153.1 GCA_001672075.1 Anabaena sp. CRKS33 | reverse complement strand
AAAGATGGCATCTGCACCGACTACGCCTTCTGATGCTAGTCTGGGCATCCATTCATGGATACGCTGGGGCAGTTCTTGCAATACGTCGCGCCAGTCGCCGATATCATTTGTATTTCGGGGACGGCAGACTATATGGACAGATGAAGCAAGAGCAGCGGATTTCATTGCTCTAAGACGACCACTTCGTTCAGTATCAATAGGCCAAGAACCAGTAACAATCCAGCCTGCATTGATGAGTGCCGAAAGTAAACTTTCCCATCCAGTTGTTGTTTTGTGTGCAAAAACAATTACACCTACACCTGATGGAACACATAATCTTCGAGCTTCTGATAAGGCTTTTTGCATTCCCTTTTCATAAAATGAAGCATCTTTATACGAATATCTAATTGTATCCCATCCTTTCATCTCACAGAGTTCATCATCTTTGGGTGCAGTAGACTCTGAAAATATTATGGGAAACTCTTGGTGTAAATCTTGTTGAAGCCATACATAAAAAAAATCGGATAAATCTGCGTATGGTACTGCATTATAATAAGGTGGATCTGAAATAAATGCTTGAACTGAATTATCTGGTAATGGATGTGACTGTGCAGGTGATTTTTCTACTGTACCTATTAATAAGTTCGCTGTTGCTTCATTACACAAGAACTCGGCAATATAATCTACAGAGCGTTTCCAGCTACCACTAATGTCGCCAAATGGTACTCCTTCTGCCCAATCAAAAATCATCCCCAGAGATTGACGACCAAAAGTGTGTCCAATTTTTTCGCCAACATTAATCCATGTACATAAATTACTACGAAAATCTAAATATTTATCCCTAGCTAATAATAATACAACTTTTATTGCAACTGCTAAATTTCGTTCTAATTGGCTTTCAATCATTTTTTGAAATGCCATTTCAATTTTATCAGTAATTACTTTTGCTACTAAAAGCTGCCTAGCAGAAAATAAAAGATCCCATCGGTTAATTCCATAAAGTGGTACATTAAAAACACCGCTCATTAAAGGAATCTCAACAAAAGGAATTACATCATCTCTCTTAATAATATTTCTAGCCTTCTTAACAGCTTGAATTTCATGCTCAGAAGGAAGCTGATATGTTTTTTCGTGTTCTGAACGATGTACCACAGCTAATAAACGACTGGTATCTGCTCCACCTAAAGAAACTTTCAGTTGCTCACGAACACTAGATGATGGAGTAGTATAACCACAAACTGGACAAGTAACTGATCCACGTTTTACTGTACCAGTAGTAACACTTGTTGATACATTATTGATTATTTCTAACTCTATAACTTTATTCTTAGCATCTGGAATAAGACGTAGATTTACAAATTTATTTCCTCTCTTGGCTAGACATAATGAGCGTATTAATGGCACTTCTACTCCACACCTTGGTCCTTCACAATGAATTGTTCTTGCCCATAAATATGCTACAGATGGTGAGCTAGAATTTTCTGTTGGGAAATAGTCTACTAACTCTTTCTTAGCCTCTTCTTCAATCCATTTACTCCATGTATAAACTTGATTCGCAAGCTCATGTCCATACTTGGGAATATATTCTACAATTACTTTATTTAGTAATACTGCCACTGGGTTAAGATCACTAGCAAAAATATCTGCCCCTATACGTAATGCTTCTAAAGGTATACTTCCTCCTCCAGCAAAAGGATCTACTACTAATGGCTTGGTATTAGGTATACCTCCTAAAGATTCATGAGCAGCTTGAGTTAAAATTCTACTTACTTCTAAATAATCCTTCTGAGTTGAGTTTTCCCATTTAGCAAAGTCAGCAATAAAATCTAGCAAACAAAACCTTAAGCTATTAAGATGTGATGGATTAGTTGTATCAAGTGTATTTTCTTTTTTAGCGATAATTTGCCATTTAGACCAAATATTTGGAGAACAGTGTTTTGCTAAATCCTGTTTTGAAACAGCTTCTCTGGCAAATTTTATGATAGTAATAGCTGCTTGATCACGAAACTCTTGAGGACATTGTGGATCGGCTGGATCAGGCCAAAGAGATGCACATATTATAGCTCTACATGATGCCAATGGTCTTCTTGCCCACCAGATATGTAAAGTTGAAATATGTCCATGACGAATTGATTTTTCTCTTCGTGCGTGTTCTGATATAATCTTAATAGGTAGATCAACTTCAATCAATCTACGTACATAGGGATAGATTTTATCTTTAGAGCCAAATATAATATCTTGATTATCAATCATAGTAGTTTTATTTGCCATCCTGAAGCTGATTTAGTAATTAATCCTTGTGATTCTAACTGTTTAGGATTAGGATAAATATTTATCTGAGGTTTTTTTGATCTTACATCAGTGACACGATATATATAATATTTATTCCCTGCTTGTACGGCTGTTTCCCACTCATTATTACTCATCTCAAATACTTTTCCTCTCCCCGAAGTAGACTTAACTTCAATCCATCTTTCACTTCCATCTTCTTCAAAAGAAAGTATGTCATATCCTTCACTAGCTGATTCTTGACTTATCCATTTTACCTTATCAGCTAAAGATACTAAGTTTAATTCCTGTAACCTATTACGTTCATAGTTAAGAACAAATTCCTCTCCAAGATAACCATTTTCTTCACAACGTAGCTTGATATCACGCAATTTTTCAGGACTTAGCTTTGCTCTCCGAAGTTTTGCAGTATTACCTTGCTCATAATCTACTATTATTTCTTCACTTATTTTCTCACGTACAACATCAAACACAGGTGCTTTAAGTATTAAAATATCTCCACTTGCTTGCTCGCGCTGTATTCTTAGATTTTCTTCACTAAGATTATTAGACCGAACTTGACCCAAGTAGGAATTATAAGCAATATATTTACCTGCGTGTATAAGTTCAACATTAAGAAGATATTCCGCTAAACAAGATGTTTGAAAAAAAGCATGAAACTCAACTCCGTTAGGAAATAATTTTAATTTTGCAGTACGAGGACGTATTAAAATTTCATTAGGTTTATTCCACTCAAGTCCTTCACGATCAAAAAAGCTTGACGCATTTCCTGTATCACCACCAAAACTCATTCTGGCAGGATCAACACCTACAAATATATTACGTTCAACATCTATACCGAGAACAATATCTTGATAATCCGGTTCAGATGTTAATCCAGTACGGTAGGTAGATGTAATTTGAATTCTGCGTTCATAGGGTTTCTTACGACCAGAATCACCAACTTTATACATAAATAATCGTATTCGAGTATCTTGCTTTGATGTTTTAAGAACTATTAGCTGACGATTACCTATAAGTTTACCATTATGTGGAGATTGGATTGGACTCCAACCTGTTTTTACTAGACCCTTTACAACAGTTAATATATAGCTATTATTTGGTGCAGAAATATCAATGTAATCCATAACCATTACCCGGAAATTAACTCAATTATTTGTTTATGACTAATGCGATAATATTACCTGAGAACGAGCAGCATAAATTAAAACACCAGCATCAATAAAAGTACGAATCATATCAGGTCTTCGACCTATCCACCTCGACGTTCTGCTTTCTCTTTGTCTGCTTCGTCAGCCGTTAATAAAGGCATACCAGAATCAATTATTTCTTGGCGGATTTTTCTTAACTTTTGACCCAATTTGGAACTGGATTGTTTTTGGTGTTTTAGAGAATCAATAAAAGCTAAAACTTTTGATTGTTCATCTGTATTTAAGTCTTGCCATTTATACAGTAGTTGTTCTGTACTCATATTCTTAATTACTCCCGTTATTAACTACGCGTTTAAGGTATTTAGTCATTATTGTTGATCACATTTTATTTGTCAGAATCAGGATGTCCAGGATTAGAGGATTTACAGGATTGTTGTTTATCAATTGTCTGTGAGTTAATCACATTTTATTTGTCAGAATCAGGATGTCCAGGATTAGAGGATTTACAGGATTGTTGTTTATCAATTGTCTGTGAGTTAATCACATTTTATTTGTCTGAATCAGGATGTCCAGGATTAGAGGATTTACAGGATTGTTGTTTATCAGTTGTCTGTGAGTTAATCACATTTTATTTGTCAGAATCAGGATGTCCAGGATTTAAGGATTTACAGGATTGTTGTTTATCAATTGTCTGTGAGTTAATCACATTTTATTTGTCTGATAGCGAAGCGTGGCGTTAGCCATATCAGGATGTCCAGGATTTAAGGATTTACAGGATTGTTGTTTATCCATTGTCTGTGAGTTGATGACATAGTCATGGTAGTTAATTGTTAAAGTTTCTGCCTTGATTATAGCAGGTTTCGCGTAACTTTTGACTTAATTTAAAACCGAATTTTTTGGGTGTTTTTTTCTGTTGTAAAGTTCTTGAAAATTATACACTTCGCACTTCGCACTTCGCACTTCGCACTTCGCACCCCCACACTCCGCACCCTTTTTACTCGATATTTTCCAAAAAGTTAATCTTTCTATACAATTGCTTTAATGGTAATTTCACATTAATTGATGCCAAATGTAAAATAGCATCTTCTGTTTCATATTCAGTTAAAACCCATTGATTTTGATTATTTTTTACGTACTGCATTATATAATACTTAGTTTGGTCAATTAAAATATATTCTTTAAATTCAGGAATGGAACGATAATAGAGAAACTTATCTCCCTGATCATAATCTTTTGTAGATTTAGATAAAACTTCACCAATTAATAACGGGTTAGTAACTATGGTGGTGTTATTTCCATAATAAATAGGTTCACCTTCAATTACCATCACATCAGGATAAGTAAATTGGCGATATTTTGGTATCCACAGTTTCACATCACCAATATAAACTTCATAGTCTAAATCATTGAGTGCCAAATTCAAAGAGATATAAAAGTTACCAGCTAGTTTATTATGATTTGTTGTTCCACCAGTCATAGTGATAATTTCTCCATTTCTGTATTCATTTTTATCATCAGATTTTGCCTCTAGTTCTAAATATTCTTCTGGTGTATAGTAGGCTGTAACTGTTTTAAATTCTTGGGTAGTAGTTTGTAATTTCATAATCTTTCTTTTTTTTTGGTAATTAGTGATTTACACATCCTTAACTTTTTCAGGACTTACGCAAAATAGAACGAAAGTAGAGGTAATTCATGAATTACCCTTACGAAATAATCAGGGTTTCAGTTACATCTTGCGTAAGTCCTATTTTTCTTGAAAATTATACACCCCGCACCCCGCACCCCGCACTCCACAGCCCGCACCCCGCACCCCGCACTCCACACCCCGCACCCCGCACCCCGCACTCCACAACCCTATATTATACCACCTAAGAGGTCTTCTGTTTTCAATTGATAATGTTCTATTTTTACATAGGGTTGCCAATCTAATTTTACTGGGTCTTGAATAGTATGAACTTCTGGAGATAAAGCACAATTAAATACTACATATAACCAGTAATCCCTCTTCAATCTTGCTGCTGTTTTATATTCATTGGTTGTTAACGCCACCTCACCAAAATTTGCCCGTCCTTTGACTTCAATAAACCTGACTAAACTAGCTTTTAATGGATCTCCAGAGTCAGGTTGACGCGATATCAAATCAAAGCCGCGATTCTCTTTTTCTACACTGACAACTTGCCAACCTCTCGCTGTTTCATATTCTATCACTGCTTGAATTGCTATTTTTTCAATTTCATCATCAGCTACCATTGGTGCGATTTCTGGAGAACTTCTTTCAGGATGGGGTAATACCCAAGCACGTCCATGATGATGAATATCGGTAATTGCACAACTGGCTTCTTGCTTTAATTCTTCCCGTCGTTGTTCTAACCTCCCATTTAATTCAAATGATCGGTCATCTAATTGTTTCATTCTCCCATCTAAACCTTGTTCTTTATAACCAGATTCTTTCAGGTTAAATAATTCTCCATATTGAATCTGGATTTTATCAATAATTACAGTCAGACTGTTTTCTATATAATTAGAAATTGTCTCTACTTCCTTTTGTCGCTGAGTCCTAATTTCTGTTAAAAAGCTATTTAACTCCTGTTCAATTAAGGCTTGTTCTACCTGTTCTCGACTGGGTAAATTACTATCATCTGGTAAATAATCAACTAAGTTATGATTATCTATATTTTCTCCATTTTGAATCGGAAAATCTGCTTTTTTTGCTGGTACTAAATCTAAAAATAATGTTGGTTGGCGGACTGTCATTGTTCCATTTAACTCTGTCTGTACTACATATAAACGTTCATGGAGTTTTCTACCCCGTCCATCGGTAATAGCAGCCGAAAATACATCTAACCTCCCTGGTGATTTCCTATGCAAATCAAAGAATATCGTACCTCGACGCAAATCTTCCTGTACCTGTGCAGAAACTTCATCTCGTACACATTCAAATAAAGGATGTCCTGGTGTCACCCATTCCAATGTCGGGTCATCCGTCAAGATATTTTTATCAAAGGTAATCTTTTTATAATCTCGTCCCAATTTACCAAAGCGGTTTTCTAACCTATCTCCTGTTCCCCATAGAGTCCGAGGAACACGCCCAATTCTATATATTTTCTTACCCTTAGCCGTTTCCTTGGGATGAATCCCCGCTATAGGTGCTGCTTGTACAAAGAAATCATGAATCACTTCAGGTACTAATCTCCGTTCTTTAGCTTCAGCAGATTTACTTATAATTTGGGATAAATTTAACTCCCGTTTCGCCAGTCCTTCTAAAGCTGAATTGCTAATTTTACGGAAACGTTCTGTATCTATTTCTTCCACAATCCGATTGAGAATTACAGACTCAGTCAGGTTATGAGCATACATATCCCGCATCATCCGTTCTAACTGATTAGCAGGGAAAATATCACCCAGTACGTTAAATACTTTACCCGTCCTCTCTGGGTCTAAATCTATCTCAATAGCGCGAATCCGTTCAAACAGTTTCCATAATACCTTACCTTCGCTGGTGTTAATCGCCACAAAGTTAAAAATTAAACAATCCTTATCCTGTCCATAGCGGTGAATCCGTCCCATGCGCTGTTCTAACCTGACAGGATTCCAGGGAATGTCATAATTAATCATGAACCAACAGAATTGTAAATTAATACCTTCTCCTGCGGCTTCTGTAGCTACTAAAACTTGACAATCTTCTCTAAATTCCCGTTCTGAATAAATCCGAGTATGGGGGGTATCTCTATCACCTATTTTCATTCCCCCATGAATTTGGGTGACAGTTAATCCCCATTCTCTTAATTTCCCAACTAAATAATCTAAGGTATCTTTATGCTCACTAAAAATGAGCATTTTCATCTTCGGATCTTTAAATATTCCTTCTTGGGTAATTACTTCTTTGAGCTTAACTAATTTAGATTCAATTTCTCTCTTTTCTAATATCAGTGCTTGACTAATTAATTCATTGAGTTGCAAAATTTCTTTTTTTAAAGCAACCGGGTCAATAGAAGCAACTACACTTTCTAAATCACCGATAATTTTTTGCTGTTCTGTTTCTGTTAATTCTTCAAAATCCTCTGGAAGTTTTTTATTAATTTGCTCTTGACGATAGCTTTCTGGGTCTTCTAAAATCCTCTGGCGTTTATCCCGCATTCTTTCTAAACTTCGTCTGACAGCGTAAATACTAGAAGCAAAGCGACGTTGTAACATGGCCATTGTAAAACCTAAAGCCCTACCTCTGGCTGTATCATCACTAGCAGCTTTAACTGATTGGTCTTCTACATAATCAGTGAGTGCATGATAAAATTCTAGTTCTTCTGCATCAATTTGAAATTCAATGGTGTCAACTTTACGGTTAGTGAATAGTTTTTTGACAATTCCTGTTTCTGAATCTGGAAATGTTTTTAAGGATTCTTTGGTACGACGCAGATAAAAAGGAGCATTATTCCGTTTCATTGCGTCCTCTAAACTGCTGACATCTCCATAAACATCTCGGTCTAATAATTCTAGAAATAAACAAAAGTTTTTCGGATCACCTTTATGGGGTGTAGCTGTCATTAATAAATAGTGGTCGGTAATTTTTCCCAGTTCTTCACCGAGTTTATAGGCTAAGGTTTTATTATCGGAACTATAGGCACTCATTTTATGTGCTTCGTCTACAATAATTAAGTCCCAATTACTTCTTAATAAACTATCTTTTGCGTCCTCAATGCGCGAAACCCAAGATACGGAAGTGACAACTTGATTTTTTTCTTGCCAGGGATTAGAACCATAGTTAGCGCGGAGGACATCACCCCGTACAACTTCAAATTCTTCTCGAAATTTGTCTTTTAGTTCTCGTTGCCATTGAAATGTTAGGTTAGCAGGGGTAATAATCAGGGTGCGTTTAACTAATCCTCTGATTTTAAGTTCTTTAATTAATAATCCTGCCATAATGGTTTTCCCCGCACCAGGATCATCAGCTAGTAAAAACCGAATGCGAGGCTGTTTTAAAAAATACTCATAAACTGCTTCTAATTGGTGTGGTAACGGGTCTACACGAGCGATCGCCAATGCAAAGTAAGGATCATATTCATAAGCTAACCCCAACCGCAAAGCTTCCACACCAAACCGAAAATACTGGGCGTTACCGTCAAAGGGTTCTTTTTCTGGTGTACATTCTAACTTTTCCAACTGTTGAGCATTAAGAATTGGTTGATAGGTATGATTGGTATTAATTCCAGTCCCAATGAGTTTTATCGAATCACCCATTGGTACAACTACCAATACCTGTACTGGTTCGGGAAAGATTGAACCACGAACAATTACATTTGCTTTCAGTTGGTCTAGTTTCACATTGTCACCATCACTTTAGAATATGCTGTAATTTAAGGTATGCAAGTATAGGCAGAAATAATACAGTAAATAATCAGAAAAACCATTGTCATCTACCTAAAGTTAGATATTGATATTGATAAACAAGTTATTGGGGAAACTGCCAACCACAAAAGCGTAAGTAGGTTGGCGTTAAAAATTGATAGTGAGGGAACAGGGAACAGGTGACAGGGAACAGGGAACAGGGAACAGGTTACAGGTTACAGGTTACAGGTTACAGGGAACAGGTTACAGGTTACAGGTTACAGGTTACAGGGAACAGGTTACAGGTTACAGGGAACAGGTTACAGGTTACAGGGAACAGGGAACAGGTGACAGGTTTCGGGCAACTTTACTTTTCGTTACTTATGTCGGTTTTTTCGGTTCACTTATTTACTCTGCCCACAGTAGAGATACACAATGAAACAGCTTCATTATTTCTTGGCAATTATCCACACTGCATGAACAATTCCCGGAATATAACCAAATAACGTTAAGACGATATTAATCCAAAAATCTAGACCAAAACCCACTTGTAAAAACACTCCCAAAGGTGGGATAAAAATTGCCACTATAATTCTAATTACATCCATATTCATCAATCCTTTTGTGAATAGTGTCGTGATGATTCCTGAAAAGATCCCGTAAACCGTACTCTTCAACCACCGCTGATTTTAGCCTTGTAACCTAATTTTACCAAAATTTCTAATATCTTCTGTTTATGGTCTCCCTGAACCTCAATTTCATGATCTTTAACCGTGCCACCAGTACCGCATTGGGCTTTCAACTGTTTTAATAAAGTAGCCAAAGTTTCCGGTTTAGTTTGAAAACCAGTAATAACCGTGACAGTTTTCCCCTTCCTTCCAGCGCGAGTGGCTTGGATTCTTACATTTTGCTGATTGGGGGGTAAGTCTTGGATTCCCCGCTCTAAAGCCCGTTCTAGTGGAGGTGAACTACCGTTACCAAATTCCTGGTAAACAAAGTTTTTGTCAGATTTAGGATTAGCCATAGATAGAATTTAATGCAGGAAAAATAGACTTTCATTCTCAACAATTTTAACCCAATCGGTGGCAATTAAATATATCATTGCTGCATGATAGAGTACAAGTAAGTGAACAGAAAAAAACCGAAATATGTAACGAAAAGTAAAGTTGCCCGAAACCTCTTCCCTCTTCCCTCTTCCCTGTTCCCTGTCACCTGTTCCCTCTTCCCTCTTCCCTCTTCCCTGTTCCCTGTCACCTGTTCCCTCTTCCCT
>LJOT01000770.1 GCA_001672075.1 Anabaena sp. CRKS33 | reverse complement strand
TTGAAGAGTTCTGGCCCGATGCAGTGATCCAGGATTGCATCATTCACAAGGAGCGCAACCTCCACGGCTATCTGCGCAAGAGTGACCACCCGGAGTGCTCGCGCCTCATAAAACGCCTGCGGTTGGCCCAGGGAGCCGAAGCTGGGCGTGAGGCACTCGCGGCGTTGAGGAAGTTCCTGAAGGAGCGAAACGCCGCGGCGCTGGCAAGTCTGGAGGAGTCGGGAGAACGCCTCATCGCCCTCCATCTCCTGGATGTACCCGCGACATTGAACGTCTCGCTGCTCTCGACCAATCTGATCGAAAACGCCCTCCACAATTACCGGCGGCAGACCCGGCGGGTGACACGATGGGATCCAAAGAGCAATCAGGTGGAGCGATGGAGCGCCTCGGCTCTGCTCTGGGTGGAAAGGGGCTTCCGCAAGATCAAGGGGTATGAGGATTTACCCTATCTGCTATCCGCCCTTGCTCGGCCGACATCCCCTTGGGCGCACGCTGCCAGTTGCGTTGCGGCCTCACCGCTACGCGGTGCTCCTGCTTCGCAGGAGACGGCCTCCACTACACTGGCAGCGTAAGGGGCTCTCACCCCAACATTGACTCCAACCAACCA
>LJOT01000432.1 GCA_001672075.1 Anabaena sp. CRKS33 | reverse complement strand
CTCCAGTAATGTTAGTGCCTGTATTGAAGTTGTAGTCAGCAGTGATTCTTAATGTCGCACCCGCATCAATACTGAAACTACCAGTATTAGTTCCTCCTCTAGTAAGGCTCAAAGTCCCAGCCTTAACTTTAACTGTACCTGTGTTGTTAAATAAAGCGCCAATGGAGGATTCATCAGTAGTTGTACCGTTGGATTTGGTGAAAGTTCCGGCATTATTGAAAGTAGGTTTATTGTTACTGTTTTGGACAAAATCGACATCGTTTTGTAAGTCAATGGTTCCAGTGCTGGTATTGTTCCAAATTCCTCCGTCGCCGTCAATTATATGACCACTTCCTGTCCAAATTGTTGCCCCTGATGTTTCTAGGGTCGTTCCACCTAAGTATAGCAAACCACTCAGGTTTAATGTCCCACTGACGGTCTTTTTACCCGTACCGCTTAATCCGCCACCAGTCCAGTTGAGTTGGTTGGAAATCGTTAAAGCACCTGCTCCGGTGAGAGTTGCACCGATTAAATTGACAGGAGCAGACCAAGTAGAAGCGGCATTAACTGTAGTTGTTCCACTTTCTATGTTGAAGTTACCCGCACCAGTAATGCTATTACCTGCATCAAAGTTGTAGGTGTTATTAGTAATTTTTAATGTCGCTCCACTATCAATACTGAATGCACCGCTATTACTTCCCCCACCTGAAAGATTTAATGTTCCTTTCTTAACTTGGACTGTACCTGTGTTGTTGAAGATGGCATCAATGTAAGATTCATTAGTGGTTGTACCGTTGGATTTGGTGAAAGTTCCGGCATTATTGAAAGTAGGTTTATTGTTACTGTTTTGGACAAAATCGGCATCGTTTTGTAAGTCAATGGTTCCAGCGCTGGTATTGTTCCAAATTGCCCCGTCGCCAGTGTATAATGTTCCATTACCAGTCCAAATTGTTGCCCCTGATGTTTCTAGGGTCGTTCCACCTAAGTATAGCAAACCACTCAGGTTTAATGTCCCACTGATGGTCTTTTTCCCTGTACCGCTTAATGTGCCACCACTCCAATTGAGTTGGTTAGAAATCGTTAAAGCACCTGCTCCGGTGAGAGTTCCACTGATTAAATTCACGGGAGCAGACCAAGTAGAAGCGGCATTAACTGTAGTTGCTATACCACTTTCTATGTTGAAGTTACCCGCACCAGTGACACTATTACCTGCATCAAAGTTGTAGTAGTCAGCAGTGATTCTTAATGTCGCTCCCGCATCAATACTGAAATTACCAGTATTAGTTCCTCTAGTTCCTCCTCCAATAAGTCTTAATGTCCCTGCTTTAACTTGGACTGTACCTGTGTTGTTGAAGATGGCATCAATGAAGGAATCATCAGTAGTTGTGCCGTTGGATTTGGTGAAAGTTCCAGCATTATTAAAAGTGGATATAGGATTGTCATAGACAAAAGAAAAATCTGCATCGTTTTGTAAGTCAATAGTTCCCGTACTGGTATTGTTCCAAATTGCTGCGTTTTGAGCATAGAATGTACCATTTCCAGTCCAAACTGTTGCTCCTGTGGTTTCTAGGGTAGTTCCAATTATGACGTGCTGGGAATATTGATTGCTAATCAAGTTTAATGTGCCACTGACGGTCTTTTTCCCTGTACCGCTTAATACGCCACTATTCCAGTTGAGTTTGTTGGAAATCGTTAAAGCACCTGCTCCGGTGAGACCTCCACTGATTAAATTGACAGGAGCAGACCAAGTAGAAGCGGCATTAACTGTAGTTGTTCCACTTCCACTTTCTATGTTGAAGTTACCCGCACCAGTAATGCTATTACCTGTATTGAAGTTGTAGCCAGCAGTGATTCTTAATGTCGCTCCTGCATCAATACTGAAACTACCAGTATTAGTTCCTCCTCCACTCAGATTTAATGTCCCTGCCTTAACTTGGACTGTACCAGTGTTGTTGAAGAAACCGCTAATGTAGGATTCATCAGTAGTTGTGCCGTTGGATTTGGTGAAAGTTCCGGCATTATTAAAGGTAGTTTTAGTCCCACTGTTGTTGTAGGAAAAATCAGCATCACTTTGGAGGTCAATAGTCCCAGTGCTGGTATTATTCCAAATTGCTGCGCTGCTAGTGTTTAATGTCCCATTACCAGTCCAAACTGTTGTTCCCGTGGTTTCTAGGGTAGTTGTACTTAGAGTTAAGTCGTTACTCAGGTTTAAAGCGCCACTGATGGTCTTTTTCCCTGTACCGCTTAATGTGCCACCACTCCAGTTTAATTTCCCCGAAACCGTCAAAGCACCAGTTCCGTTAATAGTTCCACTCGTCA
>LJOT01000769.1 GCA_001672075.1 Anabaena sp. CRKS33 | reverse complement strand
CTCTTGTGTAGGCCACCAATCATCTTCTGCCGGCACGCCCGTATCGTCTGGTGACGGAAACACCCAGCGGCCATCGTTAATTTTAACGGGGATGGCCCATGCTTTGGTGTGGCCCTGTTCTTTTTCCATAGCCTGTGATGCTGCGTTGCGGCCGTACAGAGGGAAACGGTTGCCGTCTTCCAACTGCCCGGGCGGCAGGTTCTTCACTTCCGTTTTCGCCCTGCCGTTGTTCCAGTCGTGCAGCAGGCCCTGCATTTCATCTGCGCGGGATTGCATGGCGTCGCCGTAGATTTTTCGGGCTGCGTTTTCGGCAGCGGCCTTTGCCTGAAAGACTTTGTATTTCATGTTTAGACAGTGGGTGGAATGTTGCGGAACGGATGACCGGCAGGCAGGCTGGCCTCAATCCCCCACTTCCATGCGAAGTAGCCCTCAAGGCGTTCGCGGTCTGCGGTGGAAAGGGCGGTATTGGTGTAGACGACTTCACCGACGAAGCCGAGCATCTGGTTGCTGTTTAGCGTTACACCATCATCAGTGGAAGTGCCTCCAATAATAAGCGTGGCGCTGTCAGTATCCGAACTGTTGCCAGATGAAGGGAAAGAACCTGTTCC
>LJOT01000152.1 GCA_001672075.1 Anabaena sp. CRKS33 | reverse complement strand
TCCATAGATTTTAGCACAAAAGCTAGTTATTTTTGAAATAAAATCTTACATCATATCCATATCTTCTGTTTCTTCTGCGGACAGATTTACTACTTCAATCTCCCGACCTTAACACAGATGATCTTAACACAGATGATTATATTTGACTATATCTGACTATATTTTTGTTATTTAAACTCAATACTATTTTAACCGCAAAGTGTGCGAATAGGAACGTAGATTAAATAGCTTTGCCAAGATTTTAACGCGATCGCTACAAAATTATAGCATTTTGGATTTGAGATTTGGGATTTGGGTTAATCAACAGATTGCAACAGACTGATCAACAATAGTAGTAGTTTCAAAATATGTAGTTTATGTAGTTATGGAACGAGTGATTAAAAGTGGTACGGGTTGGCGCTTAGGTTGGAACCCAGATGCACTACAATTCAAAGGATTAGTTGGTACGGAAGATTGGGCGATCGAATTAACAGAAGCGGAATTAAATGAATTTTTTCGCCTTTTAAATCAGCTTACAGATACTATGAAGCATCTAGCTACAGAATTAATGGAGGAAGAACAAATTGCCTGTGAAGCGGAAAGTGATTTATTATGGATGGAGGTGGAAGGTTATCCCCAATCCTACAATCTCCGCTTTATCCTGAATACAGGACGGGGTACAGAGGGTAAATGGGAAGCTTCTGCCGTGTCTGGTTTGTTGCAAGCAATAGGAATGCTAAAAGTTTTTTGAAAAACCCCTTGCAATTTTCCTTAACCTTGTGATATGCTCGTCAGAGCGACTTAATTAGTTTTTAGATTCCCAAATTTGGTATGATCCCCAGTCCAAAAGTCTAAAAATTATAAGTTGATCCAATTTAATTTTAAATTGAAAGTTACGGGGCGTAGCGCAGCTTGGTAGCGCGCCACTTTGGGGTAGTGGAGGTCGTGGGTTCGAATCCCGCCGCTCCGATTTATTTATAGAATTGCTAATCACTCAGTTATTATATTTTTTAATGCTAATTTTTTTGGTAATTTTTGGCAAGAATAGTGATAAAATAATTCACTGAGTTTTCTGTCTTTTTTTAGAGTAGCTATCAGCAGTCAGCGGTTAGTAGTAAAACTCTTTAGCTGCAAGGCTTTGTGGTTTAAACTTGTACCTCATTGACTTGCTGCTGTATTTCCAATTTATTGCCAATTTATTTCCAATTCAGCTAGGCAAGATTCTCACCTCTACAACAGTTTGCTCAAATATCCATAAGCAGATCCTAATTTGTTTGAGTCTACAATCTGGGTAATTGAAACTTTAAGTGTATTTAGAGGATGTTTTAAAATTATTAGCCGAATCCATCAGGCTCTGCCACAACAAGGGTAAACGTTAGTACACAGGCTAACTCCAACTACATGGACTAATAAAAAATTTAGAATCTTGAACCTATGTACAAGCGGTTGCTCATTGCTAAAAATCCTATTAATTTCCACTTGAGAAACATCCTCTTAGGCTTGATTTGAAAAAGTATTTGTTTTGCAACTTGGAATTAATTATCCTATAAAACCAAAATAAATTAATTTTAATAATCCTCGCTCCAGCCATGAAAAAATTGCAACTTGATTTTAACCATCAAGCCATATATAACACCAGTGAAAATGGCTATCTTAAATTTCAACTTAATCAACAAACGGGTGCTATTTTATCCATTGCTCATACTCAAGAAGCAATTATCGTACCCATGACATCGGTGACAGCTATTCCAAATATGCCTGCTTGTATATTAGGATTGATGAATTGGCGTAGTCATATAATTTGGGTAGTTGATTTACCGAAAATGCTTAATTTAGAATACCTTAACCATCAGTTACATCAATATAATATCATTGTTATTCAAATAGAATCAATGATTTTAGGTTTAGTTGTCCAAGAAATTCAAGGAACAACTAAGTTTATGGCTGATAATATTCGTTCTCCTGTAGGACAAGTAGCATCTAGTTTAGTACCTTATTTATGTGGTTGTGTAGTGGAAGAAGAAGAAATATTATTAGTATTGGATGCTGTACATATTTTAGAGTCGGCTATTCTCTGTGTTGACTAAAATTAATGCCTAGAAAATCGGGGTTGAATGTTTTTGTTTTATAGATTTAGTGTGAGGATAGTATGTTGAAGAAAAATGACATCAGAAAAAGCGGTGATTCTCAAAATAAAGTACCTTTAATTTCTCCAGTGAAAGTTATTGATATTCAGGGAGAAAATTCCAGTCATGCGCCGAATTTGGATCACGGATTCAAATATTTACAGCAATTTAAATTGAGTATAAAACCCATCATTTTGTCCATAGCTATTGGCGGTTTACCGATATTGGGAATTGGGGCGATAGCTTATAGTTTTGGTAGTAATTTGATGACTAAACAAATTATTATATCTCAAGAAACTAAGGCAATTAGCTTGAGTAATGCGGTTAATAATTTTCTTGGACAACGCTATGAAGATATTCGGGTATTGTCTAATATAAAACTCTTGAGTGATGCTAGTAACAAAAAAACAGAAAAATCCAACAAAAAAGAAAAAATTGATATCAGCAGAATTAATATAAAAACGCAAGAAACCTTAGATAGCTTGAGAAGAACTGGTAAGGTCTATGATAGCGTGGCTGTATTTGATCTCAGTGGAAAAGTAATTATGAAATCAGGAGGAGAATCTTTAGATTCAGAAAAAAGACTGGTCTATTTCCAAGAGGTAATCAAACAAGATACTCCCATTATTAGTCAACCAGAAATAGTTAAAAATGGGAATGCAGTGATTTATGTAGCTGCACCAATTAAAGATAGAGTCAAGGGTAATACTATTGGTATAGTCAGAACCCGTACACCTATAAAATATTTAGAGAAATTAGTCAAAAGTCATACAGATGATAGTGATAGTCAGGAATATTATTTTTTAGATGAAAAAGGCAGAATTTTAATTAGTTCCTATCAAAATTTATTGGGTCAAGATACTCAGGATATTTATCCTGGTTTAGCTAATGTTTTAAATGCTAAAGATATTCAGACATTTACAGAAGTTACCCAAAATAATCAAAATCAGCAACTAATTACTTATGTACCATTGAGAAAATTATCAGATTCACTAGATATGAATTGGCGGTTAATTCTTGCGAAAGATACAGCGATCGCCTTCAAGCCACAAAAGGAATTTTTACTATTAATTGCGAGTACAACCTCCGTAATTGGGTTAGTGATGATATTATTTGTAGGTTGGTTAGTTCAGGGGAATAAAGAGATACAAAAATTAAAAGCAAATAGTAAATCAAACAATGATCAAGACACTAGAGAACGACAAGATTTACCAAATAATCTTCAGTATATTGTGAATCAAATTCAACAATCTGCTGATGAAATAAATGTATCTATTCAAAAATTGACCACAGAAGCAGTCATAGAATCTGAACAAAATAACCGTAGCTTAGAAACCATTGATAATATGACCATTGCTATAGTATCTATCGCTAATATAGCACAGCAGGCTGTCACAATTATTAACGATGCTAACTATGCAGCTACGGAAACTGGAGCAGCAATGGATTTAACATTGCAAAACATTTTTTTAGTCCAAGAAACAGGTTCGGAAATAGTTAAAAAAGTGAAACGTTTAGGGGAATCTTCTCAACAGATTTCTCGTGTAGTTTCTGTAATTAATCAAATTGCTATGCAAACTAATTTATTAGCAATTAATGCGGGAATTGAAGCTGCAAGAGCCGGGGAAGAGGGTCAAGGTTTCGCTGTAGTAGCAGAGGAAGTAGGAGAATTAGCCGCTAGAATTGCAACTGCCACCCAGGAGACTGAGGAAATAATTGCTAAAATTCAACGAGAAACTGGTGAAATAATACAAGGGATGACAACAGGAAATAATCAAGTGGTTGAAAGTAGCCATATTATCAACAATGCCAAGGAAAGTTTGCAGCAAATTGTTAATGTATCAGGGCAAATAGATACCTTAGTGCAGTCAATTTTAAGCGCTACTACATCTCAAATACAAACATCAGAAATTGTTATTCAAACTGTTAAGGACATTACAAATATATCAAGATTTAACCGTGATAATTATCGCCAAATTTCTCAATCTTTGCAAAAAGCAGTAGATATTTCTCAGCAGTTAAAGGAGACTGTCGAGACCTTTACAGCTAATTGATATTGTGATTCTGAAATTAATAACTAATGACTAAGGAATAATCACTAATGACTAAAGATAAAGAATTGGAAATCCAGATGCAATTTTTAGAAGAAGCAACTGATTATCTCAACATTTTAGAAGGGATCTTGCTGGGAATTGACAGCAGCAACTACATGGAATTAGAAAAAATTAATGCTGCAATGCGAGCTGCTCATTCTATTAAAGGTGGAGCGGCCATGATGGGGTTTAGCGTATTAAGTGATTTAGCTCACCGTCTAGAAGATGCTTTTAAAGTTTTAAAAACTCAGAAAAATTCTCTAGAAATCGACACCAATTTACAAAGTTTATTACTATCTGGTGTTGATTGGCTACGGCGAATTGTTGAATTACTTTCAAAGGGTAACAATTTAGATCATAGTCGTCTAAGAGAATTTTGTTACCCAATTTTTGATCAACTTTATGAGCGTTTAGGTGATCCTTCTCCAGAGAACATTACAACATTACTATCATCAGCATCAGAACTATCATCAGAAGATAATCAACTTATCCTTTTGTTGTTTGAAACTGAAGTTGAAGAATATTTAAAAATTCTAGAATCTCGCTTAAAAAGTAATAATAAAGCAGAATTAAGATCCGAATTACTGATCATGGCTACTGAGTTAAGTGGCTTAGGAGAAATGCTCCAGTTAAAAGAATTTACCCAACTATGTGAATCAGTGATTAATTACTTAGAAACCTATCCTGAACGTTGCGTAGAAATTGCTAATTTAGCTTTAGAATCATGGAAAAAGTCTCAATATCTAGTATTAAGTAATCAAGGGAATTATTTACCAGTAAAAATTGATTTATGTGAGTTTATTACTGATAAAGATAAAATTGATGGTGATAAAGACCTATTATCAAATCCCCAAAATAATTTAGTAAATCAATCAAAAACTGTTAGTTATGATTGGCAATTATTAGCAGATATAGAAATACCTCCAGAAATTAACGCCGTTGAATTTGCTGATTTTGATAGCGTTTTGGCTGCAAAAAATCCCCTCTTAGATATAGAAGATAAATCTAATGAACAGCGCAAAGGTGATATTAATTTACCTCACAAAGAACGTGAAAATCATGAAAATACCGTGAGAATTTCTGGGAAACAGTTAGAAAAAATTCATGATTTATTTGGAGAAATTATTATTCAAAAAAATGGTTTGAATGTGCAAATGGAAAGATTACGTAAATTGGTTCGTAGTCTAAATCAGCGAGTGCAAATTCTTGATCAAGAAAATCAAGAACTGCGGACAGCTTATGGAAAAATTATGACTCATTATCATCTGATAAATCATCAGAATCAAGAAACAGAAAATAACTTTTTAGAACAAAATTACCATCAGAAATTGGATGTATTATCTCAGGATGTCATGGAAACTATTGTGCAAGTTGCAGAAGTTACAAGTGATATTCAATTAAGTGTTGATGATACAGACCAAATAGCGAGGAAGCTGAATAAAACTTCTAAACAATTGCAAAGACAATTAACTCAGATGAGGATGCGTCCTTTCTCAGATTTAGTAGAGCGTTTTCCTAGAGCCATTAGAGATTTGAATGTGGAGTATGGAAAAAATGTGCAGTTAAAAATTGAAGGTGGTAATACTTTAATTGAAAGGAGTATTTTGGAAGCATTAAATGAGCCTTTAATGCACTTATTACGCAATGCTTTTGATCACGGAATCGAAGATCCTGTTACCCGTAAAATTCAAGGAAAACCCGAACAAGGGTTGATTGAAATCAAGGCATTTTACCATAGTAATCGGACGATGATTACTATCCGTGATGATGGTCAAGGTATTTCTTTAGACAAAATTCGTCACTGCGCTTTACAAATGGGTTTAGATGATTCTTTATTAGCGAGTGCGAGTAATGAGGAACTACTATCATTAATTTTTGAACCAGGGTTTAGTACCTCAGAACGCGTGACAACTTTATCTGGTCGGGGGGTGGGAATGGATGTAGTGCGTAATAACCTCAAATTAGCGCGAGGAGATGTAAATGTTGATACTAAAATAGGATTGGGAACAACAGTTACTTTATCAGTACCATTTACCTTATCCGTAGCGCGAATCTTATTAGTAGAGAGCGATGGACTACTCTTAGCATTTTATACAGATGTTATAGAGGAAATTTTCTTACTAGAAAATCAGCAAATCTTTCTCCAGGATGGTAAAGAATTGATTAAATGGCAAGATACCCAATTACCATTACTGCGTTTAAATAGTTACTTTGAGTTTAATTGCCCCCGCTCCCATAATTTAGAGTTAGAAACTCCGCCCATAATTAATGCTATAAGTGTATTAATAGTCAAACATGACCATCAACAGATTGCGGTGCAGGTAGAACGCTGCTGGGGTGAACAGGAAGTAGCTATTCGTCAAGTAGAAGGTAATATTTCTCTACCGAGTGGTTTTAATAACTGTACAATTCTGGGTGATGGTCGGGTAGTTCCCCTAGTTAATACTAATGATTTAGTGTTATGGATTACTAATTGTGAACCTCCCCATCTGAGTCGTAAGTTACCGACAACAAGATTACAAACTGCTTTCTTAAAACCCTCAAAAGTAGCAATTTCAACTAAACCCCCGCGTCAAAAAGGGAAAATTTTGATTGTGGATGACTCCATTAATGTGCGTCGGTACTTAGCTCTAACCCTAGAAAAAGGTGGGTATCAAGTAGAACAAGCAAAGGATGGTCAAGATGGCTTAGAAAAGCTAGAAAATGGGTTACAAGTCCAAGGGGTAATTTGCGACATTGAAATGCCCAGAATGGATGGTTATAGTTTTTTAGAGCGCATTAATGCTAATAGAGAATTGAGAGATATTCCTGTAATTATGCTGACATCTCGCAGTAGCAATAAACACCGTCAATTGGCAATGAAACTAGGGGCAAAAGCTTATTTTTCCAAGCCTTATAATGAGCAAGAATTATTGAAAACATTGGAGGAAATTATTTTCCAAGTGGGGGAAATAGTGTCATCAAACTAGGAAACTACTGTAAAGGTATTTCTATGTTAATTTGGTGAATATTGGGCAAAAATATTTGAAGAGTAAGCTTTATTTTTAGATGATATATTTACCCAGAGATAAAGTTTGCATAAAATTACGAGATTCCGGTACATTCTGAAAAATCCTACCTATACTTTCTGAGTTGATAAAATCTAATGCTTTTTTCTTAAAGTCTTCATCGCTGATAGTTTGCAGTTCAGTAGTACCATAAATTAATTGTTTCAATATTTATCTACTGCATCATGAATAGTTTGTCTCCTTAACTCAATATAGTTAAGAGTTACATTGTTTTGGTCTTCATCAGATAAAATACACTCAGAGATTTTTTGAAAAATTGCTATATCAGTCGCTCCATCTCCGATAATACCTATATTTCTGGCTAACATCACATTTTTCCTCATTAACCACCTGATTAACCAATTGTCCCTTCATACCACAGTTCTGCTAACTTATATTTTGGTATCTCGACTATCTTTTTACCTGTAGTTTCATCCTCTATAATTTCACCTTCTACAGTACCTATACCTACCAGTGTTTCTAAAGATGTATTTAGATTTCTGACATCACTCTTTCTATTCCGTTTTTCTAGACGCACTGTATAAACATGATCTAAATGATTATGAAATTCCCGTAAAACAGATGGACTATGGGAAGTAATGATAAATTGAGATGTAAAACCTTCTGAAGTTGGAGATGTCATTTGCCAAATCCAACGCATTAATTCTTGAATATTTCCAGGATTGACACCATTTTCAATTTCTTCTAAAAGTATCAAACTTGGTGTTCTATAAAGAGAAGCAAGAAGACTAATAGCCGCTGCTTTCATGAATCCATCTGAAACCGCATCTGGTGGAAATTCTTGTACAATTGTATTTTGTCCGAGATCGAAATTCCACACAAGTTTTGAAATTTTATCATTATATCTAACTCCTTGAAAATTATGATCAAATCGCCTCATCAAAGCAGTAAATCTTGTAAATGTCCGTTCTTCTTTTTCTTTGATATATTTAATAACTGCTTGTAGTCCACGACCTGTACTACCTAATTCAGAAGGAATTTTAATAAGATTACTCTTGTCTCTTTCATCCTGAGCATCATCAATATCATGAATTTGATCATCTTTAACTAGACCTTTAAGAAAAGCTGGTTGGAAGTGATAACTATATGTGTTTGCAAAATCTCCAAAAAAATCTTCACATAGTTTTTTTTCTGCTGTTTGCAAAGATGTGTTATCTTCAATATTTTGTCTTAAAGCAATTAAATTCGTTGGCTGATCATATCCACTTACAATTATCTTTTCATCATTATTATCTAGTTTAATTGTTATTTTTTCTTTACAACTAGCAGATTCTGGAAAATTTTTGTTCTCATGCAATTCTATTTCATAAATAATACTGCCATTGGAGTTATACCAAGATATTTTAAATCCCATTGGTTCGCCATCAGCTAGTCTATAACGATGAGCATATAAGTCTTTGTGGACATTAACTGTTTTTTTTGCATTTCCAGGGCGACCTCTTCTGACAAGCCTACAAAAGTGTTGTATACCTGCTAGAAGATTAGATTTACCTGAATTATTATTACCAATTAATAAGGTGACTGGATGAAGCTCTATAATAGTCAGCTTATGGGTTTTAAAGTTTTTAAGTGTAACTTGTGTAAACATAATTGTTTTCTGGCAATAGCTTAAATTTTAATTACATTATTACTGTTGATAGCAATTTTAGAATTAACCTGCTAAAAATTAACTTTAACTAAAATTACCGTAGCGATGCCTACTAGCAAGGCATCGCGGATTTTAGATTTGCGATTCATCTGTAATCTAAAATCTAAAATCCAACAGGGGATTTAATGGTTTACCGCTGCTGCTTCCCGTGCTGCTGCTGCTTGATCTGGGTGAATATTCAAGCGTGTGAGGTTAATTCGACCTTTATTGTCAATTTCTCGCACTTTGACAATCACTTCATCACCAACAGCGACCTCATCTTCAACTTTACCAACGCGGTAGTCAGCGAGTTGAGAAATGTGAATCATGCCTTCTTTTCCGGGCAAAAATTCCACAAAAGCGCCAATAGGTATAATCCGGGTAACACGACCAATATAAACATCACCTTCATGGAGTTTACGAGTCATGCCTTGAACAATGTTCCGTGCTTTCTTAGCCCTATTTTCATCAACTGCGGAAATAGTGACAGTACCATCATCTTGGATGTCAATTTTTGCACCAGTTTCTTCAGTGATGCCCTTAATGGTTTTACCACCAGGTCCAATGACTAGACCAATCATGTCAGGATCGATCTTAATTGTCAGTAGCCGGGGGGCATAGGGTGAAGTTTCTTCCCTGGGGGTGTCAATAGTCTGGAGCATTTTTTCCAGAATGTGCAACCGCGCTGGCCTGGCTTGGTGGACAGCGTCGGCGATGACTTCTAAAGACAACCCGGATATTTTCATATCCATTTGCAAAGCGGTAATACCAGTATCAGTACCGGCAACTTTGAAATCCATATCACCTAAAAAATCTTCAATGCCCTGAATATCGGTAAGGATTCGCACTTCGTCTCCTTCCTTAATCAAGCCCATAGCCGCACCGCTAACGGGTTTAGTAATTGGTACACCAGCATCCATGAGGGATAAACTAGAACCGCAAACTGAACCCATGGAAGTAGAACCGTTGGAAGAAAGCACCTCTGAAACTACGCGAATTACGTAGGGGAATTTATCTTTTGGTGGTAATACAGGCAACAATGCTCTTTCCGCTAATGCACCATGTCCGATTTCTCTTCTACCGGGGGCGCGTAAGGGTTTGGTTTCGCCGACGGAGAAGGGTGGGAAGTTATAGTGATGTAGATAACGTTTAGCTTGGTCTAGTTGCAAGTCATCGTTAAGATTTTGAGCGTCACCAGGAGTACCAAGGGTACACATTGATAATAC
>LJOT01000151.1 GCA_001672075.1 Anabaena sp. CRKS33 | reverse complement strand
AGTAATCATCATGATATGATACCAAGTAGTTATTTGTTGATTATAGCATTGCGTAGGTTGGGTTGAGAAAACCCAACATTATATGATTCTTTTGTTGGGCTGCGCTGTTGCTTAACCCAACCTACATGACTTTGATGATTTGAATAATTAAATATTTAATCTCTTTATCCTGTAAATCCTTTAATCCTGGATATCCTGATTCTGACATTTTCATTATATCTTTTGTTGGGTTGCGCTGTCGCTTAACCCAACCTACACGACTGTAAATCCTTAAATCCTGGATATCCTGATTCTGATATTTTTATTATATCTTTTGTTGGGTTGCGCTGTCGCTTAACCCAACCTACATAACTTCAGCTACAGAAGGCTTATTTATTGGCTGACCTAATCTGCCCTGAAATGAATTTCCGGGCTAATAACCAAAGTAAACTAAAGTTTACTAAAAATTTTTCGGATTATTTCAGTCATCAAAAGACAACTTTTGCTGTGAGACTGGGAATTCATTCCCAGGCGGGTTTTACGTTAAGTTAATACCAATAACTGAATGTTAATTTGCTTTTTCTACAGGAATATCAGACAATTGTAATTTAAGTCTTTGGGCTGGATAATCAGTTAAAGACAGAGATATCTGTTTGACATCATCAAGTAAGGCCGTGGGAATGCTAATTGTACCTTTAACTTCTGCTCCTTTGGCTGGTAATTCTGCGGGTAAACCTTCTGTAATTGCACTTAGGGTTCTTCCTTTATCGTCAGTAATATCTAAAAAGCTATAGAGAAACCTTACAGAATCAGTTCCTTTATTTTGCATATTGACTCTTAGCAATAAATCACCTCCAGAATAGCGCACAGACTGTACAGACATGGTTACACCTTCACTTTCAGCAGAAACAGGAAATCCTGGTTGCAGGGTTTCTTCTACTACTTGTTTGGGTTTTTCCTGCTTCTGGGGTTTGTCGGTTTTGATCTCTTCTTCTGCTGACTTTTCTGGTTTGTTACCTTGTTTTTTACTGTTAATTCTTGACTTGACAGCTTTGAGAATATCTTCCTCCTTCAGGAAACTTTCAGTTCCCTGTTGGGGGTTATTACTCTTGCTGCTGTTAAATTTATTAACGGGACGACCATCTGGTGTAGTGACACCTTTGAGCGCGTCACTTCCCAGTTTAAATCCTAAAAAACCACTTGCAGAACTTGCTCCCAACATCAGGGTTAACAAAATTAAGGTTAGGAGTACAGTAGTATTGATTTGCATTGCTAAAAAATTATGACATAAAGGGAATAGGTAGCAGGTAAGTCCTAGAATTTTCTCTTGGTGTAGCTATGGTATTATTCATGACTATCCTAAGTTTAAATAACTAGCAACTGGGGTAAATAGGAGTGAAAATTTGTTTAATCTCTATGCTACTATATGCTATTAGGGATTTTAAAATTTGCCCTTGTCAATGCCGAAAAAATTTACCTCATTACATACTTGATCAGATTGTGAGCATTTAAACGTAATTAATAATTGTTCATGGCTTGCCAAATTATAGTGAGATAGTGTATTATGGTTAATGTAAGATCGAAAATCACTGGTTAAACCAAAAAGCGCGAGGTTGAAATCCATGTGAATAAGCGCTCTTGGCCGATTGGGGAGGCAACGAACTCATAATTCGTCTTCAGGCTGGTTCAATTCCAGCAGGGCGCATTTTACACATTTAAGAGAACTAAATTATGATATATACTATTTTATAATGTTTCCATTTGTAGTCAGGGCTTTAGCCCTGATGATATTTCCGTAGCATCTGGAAAAATTGGGGCAGTTAAATTGTGCTGGTGTTAATTTGATTGAATGCCAGGAACGAGACTTGAACTCGTGACACGAGGATTTTCAGTCCTCTGCTCTACCAACTGAGCTATCCCGGCGTGGGCTTTATTACTGACCACGTTTACTAACTTTAGCATAGGGAAAAAGATTAGTCAAGGGGTTTTGCAAAAAAAATTTTAATGAGGTGGACGTGAGATAACCAACACAATGTGAAGAAAAGTAAAATCGCTGAAAACTTCTTCCCTGTTCCCTATAACCTGTAACCTGTTCCCTGTTCCCTGTTCCCTGTAACCTGTAACCTGTAACCTGTTCCCTATAACCTGTTCCCTGTTCCCTATAACCTGTTCCCTGTAACCTATAACCTGTTCCCTGTAACTTCTTCCCTGTTCCCTATAACCTGTTCCCTGTAACCTGTAACCTGTTCCCTGTAACTTCTTCCCTGTTCCCTATAACCTGTTCCCTATTGCCATAGCAACAATTTTTAACACCAACCTACTTAGCTGCTTTTGATTGTCAATTTAACCCAGGTAAACACAACCACAAATAAGAGAAACTGCACAAAGACAATACTCGGTCCAGAAGCCAGGTTAAACAAGCCAGAAACCATCATTCCCGCGATACTACTGCTAGAGCCGACAACCACCGATAGAATCAGAAAACGGCTGAAATGGTGACTCATGAGTTTGGCTGTAGCAGCGGGAATCACTAAAAACGCATTGACGAGCAAAACACCAACAGCTTTAATCGCTACGGCTACAGCAAGGGAAAGCAAAATAACGAATCCATAGCGATAAATTTGCACAGGTACTCCTTGTACTTGTGCAACATCGGGATTGAGAGTTAATAATATTTGTTGTTGCAGCGTTGATAATAGAAAAATACTACTAGAGACAAGTACCAGCAGCGTTAAAACTAAATCTGTGTTATCTATGGCTAAAATATCGCCAAATAAGACACCCATTAAGTTACCGCGATATCCTCTAATAAAACTGGTGAGGATGACACCGATCGCTAATGATCCAGAGAGAACTATACTGAGAACACTATCACTGGCTAAATCTGTTTTGTCAATCAAATAAAGAACAACAACCCCGAAAATTAAAGTAAAAGGTAGTAACATCCAAGTAGGATTAGTATTAAGTAAAACGCCTAATGCTACACCTACTAAGGCTGCATGACCAACAGCATGACTAAAAAAAGACAATTGACGTAAAGTCACAAAACTACCTAATAAACCCCCTAATATTCCCATTAATACAGCACCAATAATGGCACGCTGCATAAAAGGAAACTGCAATAAATTCACGAAATCATGATAATTACCCATTACCCATTACCTATTACCTCACTTAATGATGATGTTGATAACGACTAAAACCAGGACCATAGGTAGCTAAGAGATTTTGTGGAGAAAGCGCCATTTCTGGTTTACCAGAACAAACAAGAGTTTGATTCAGACAGATGACGCGATCGCAATGACGGCTTACCATATCAATATCATGGGAAACTTGCAACACTGTCCAATTTTGTTCTCGTTTTAATTCATTTAATAACGCATAAAAATCTGTTGTCCCTTGAACATCTACCCCTGCAAAAGCTTCATCTAATACTAACAGTTTTCGCGGACTTACTAAACAATAGGCCAATAATACTCGTTTAAGTTGACCACCGCTAAGTGTTCCAATAGCCTGGTTACGTAAGCGATAGGCATCTGTACGATGTAAAGCTGCTGTAACTGCTGCTAATGTTTCTCGCTTTGCTTGCCAAAATGACAAAGATGAAAAAAATGAGTTTTTTCTATTACCTATTCCCAAAGCTACTAATTCACTAACTGAAATGGGAAAACTGCGATCAAAAATAAAGTTTTGTGGCATATAACCCAAAAAATTACGCAAATTTCCTAGTCTAGAAATTGGCCGACCAAAAACTTCAATTGTCCCCGCACTTCTGGGAATTAAATCTAAAATTGCTTTGATTAAAGTGCTTTTACCAGCGCCATTTGGACCAACTATAGCTGTATCTGTTCCTGGTAATAATTCAAAAGAAACATCTCGCACAGCTAGATATTTACCTTGGTAGACTGTTAACCCGGAAACTTTTAATATTGGTAATGTAATTTCTGTTTGTTTGTTGATCATGTCAGTTAAGATTTGATTTATTCAGGGGTTTAGTATTACTAAAACCCTGCGAGAGGGAACAGGGAACAGGGAATAGGGAATAGGGCAACTTTACTTTTCGTTACTTGTGTCGGTTTTCTTCCGTTCACCTACTTAATCATTATCTAATCATTACTTGCACCCAGAAGCTAAACTTTGCAAATTAGTTTTCATAGCTTTAAAATAATAATCTGGATTGGTATCACCAGTTTCTAAAGAATCTAATGTCCTCACAGTTAACTGCAAATCTTGAGCAATACTTGTCAGTAATTTGTTATCTAAACCGGGTTCACTAAATAAGGCTTTAGTTTTGTATTTTTTAACTGTATTTACTACTTTTTGGACATCTGTTGGTGAAAGTTGTTTTTCGGGAATTTCTACTACTGCTACTTGTTTCAGATTATAGCGTTTTGCCAGGTAGGGAAAAGCATCATGAAAAGTTATAAAAGTGCAGTTTGGTGTTTTTTTAAGAGTCTGTTGAAATTCATTATTTAAATTATCTAGTTTCTGGATATATGACGCTGCATTAGTTTCGTAATTGGCTTTATTCTCTGGATCTGCCATAATTAAACCATCTCTAATATTGATGATTTGCTGTTTTGCTAAAACTGGATCTAACCAAATATGGGGATTTCCAAATGTGTGTTCATGATCATGATCATGTTCTCCTCCTACTGGCTTATCTATGGGGGAAATTTTATTAATAGGTTCAATACCTTTACTAACATCAATTTCTCTTAATTGGGAATTTCCGGCATTTTTAATTGTATCAGACAGAAATTCTTCCAACCCTAAACCATTTTTTACCAGTACATTGGCTGTAGCGATCGCTTTTACATTTGCTGGTGTTCCTTGATATTCGTGTATCTCTGTACCGGGCTTGACTAAAATATCTACTTCTGCTACATCTCCAGTTACCGCTTTAGTAAATAAATAAACAGGTAAGAATGTTGTAACTACTTTAGTCTTTGGTATTTTTTGTCCTGGTGTCGCTTCTTCCTTAACAATTTTACTACTATTAGTAGTATTACATCCATAAATCGCTGATAAAATTACCAACGCAATTATGGGTAAGAAATTTCTTTTTCTTATATTTGCTGCGATTTGTCTAGGACTGTTCATAGTTTATCCTTGATCATAAAACTTCATTGGCATTATACCCTATAATGAGATAATGATATTCATTCTCACAAAATTGATAAGTAACTAGTAAAAAACATGATTATCGTATCAAGAATTACAAACTTTTCTGGTATTTGAGGTAATACTGCTGTGTAGTCGGATTTTAATTTTCCCATTTCATAAAGATTTCTTAACTTTCCTGGGTTAGAAAATCTACATGGAACTGTTAACTGTTAGTATATTGATAGGAAAGAATTATTGATAGCTATGCTACTTTTAGATTAGGTATAGCATCATCTACTGCAAAAACGGGTGTGAAGAAAAATGCAAAAGTTCTCAACATATTTACTAGCTAGTTCCACTGTCATCAGTGCTATACTATGCGTAAGTTCTGGGGCGTGGGCTGAGGAAATACCAGCCCATAATCAACTCCAGGCTGATACCAATTCCCAACAATTAAATACAAACAATCAACAAGAGGTGATGTCACAAGTTACCTCCGTATCTCAGTTATCCGATGTGCAACCTAATGATTGGGCGTTTCAAGCATTACAATCATTAGTAGAACGCTACGGATGTGCCGCAGGTTATCCTAATAATACCTACCGTGGTAATAGAGCGTTATCACGATATGAGTTTGCAGCAGGTTTAAATGCTTGTTTAGATCGAGTAAATGAACTAATTGCCACTGCTACTAGTGATTTAGTATCAAAGCAAGATTTAGCAACAATCCAAAAGTTGCAAAGGGACTTTTCCTCAGAACTAGCCACCTTAAAAGGGCGTGTAGACACTGTAGAAGCGAAAACCGCTGAATTAGAAGCTAATCAATTTTCAACTACCACCAAGCTACAAGGACAGGTTGTGGCAGTTGTTAGTGATGTTGTCTCTGGTAAAAAGGTCAGTAATAATGACATTACTGATAAAAATACCACTTTAGGGGCAAGAACCAGACTAGATTTTGTCAGCAGCTTTACAGGACGAGACACACTGCTTACAAGACTGGAAAGCAATAATATCAACAGTCCCGATATTCAGACTTCAGAAGGAAATTTGTTTTTTGCTAGTGGTAGTCCTAGTAGTAATTTGGGTATAGGAACTTTATCCTATGCCTTTCCTCTTGGCAAAAATACACAAGCAAAACTAATTGCTACTGGAGGCGCACCTGATGATCTTACCAATACAGTCAACCTTTTTGATGGTGATGCTTCTTTTGGGGCTTTGTCAACTTTTGGCACAAGAAACGCAATTTATGGTCAAATAGGTGGTACAGGAATAGGAATTAATCATCAGTTTGGTAAGAAATTAGCCCTCAGTTTAGGCTATTTGACTCCTAATGCTAATCAACCCACCCCTGGAAATGGTTTGTTTGATGGTTCTTATGGTGCTTTAGCGCAGTTAACTGTGAAGCCAAGCGATCGCACTTCTCTTGGTTTGACTTATATCAATTCCTACAACCAACCACTCATTACAGGTAGTAATAACGCGACCTCTGGCTTTGGTGGCGAAAATTTTTCCAGTAATTCCTATGGTGTACAAACATCTTTAGGTATTGGTAATAAACTTGTTGTCGGTGGTTGGGCTGGATATACCAATAGTCAAGTCTTGACTGGTACTAGAGGAAAAGCGGAAATTTGGAACTATGCTGTTACTTTAGGCCTACCAGATTTCGGCAAAAAAGGTAACTTAGCTGGTGTTATAGTTGGTATGGAACCAAAGGTCACAAATTCTACTGCTGCTGGAGTAACAAAAGACCCAGATACCTCCTATCATATTGAGGGATTTTATCAATATAAAGTTAGTGATAATATCACCATTACTCCTGCTGTAATTTGGTTAACAGCCCCAGATCACAATAAGGATAATGATAGTGTGGTCATTGGTGCTTTAAGAACTACCTTCAGCTTCTAAGCTTCCACGTCAACAAAAAGACCAGCCCTCCCACAGGCTGGTCTGCAAAAAAAAACGTTGTTCGTGTTGTCTTCTCAGTGGAGTCAAAACCAAATTGCGCGTTCCTAAAATTCAACGGGCAACTTTTCTTAACAAGATTGTAACAGGCAGTACAAATTTTTGATGAAAATATCTGAAAAAATATCTGTCTGTGGGTGAATAGACTTTCTATTCCAGAGGATGTTTTAAAAGTATAGGGCGAATCTCATAAGGCTTACGCCACGCTGCGCTATCGCTATTATACAGGCAAAGTCCACCTGCGTGGACTAAGGAAAAAACAAGGATTTTTAACCTGCGTAGGCAGGTTTTGCCTGTGTAGACGCGATTTCCAATCGCCGATTTTTGTGTTAATTTAGACTGATAACTAACCGCTGACTAATACTTGTGGTTTTCCCCAAATAATTGTTTCGTGTTTATAAACTACCAGTCCTGGTTTAGTTCCTTTGGGTTTGTAGACGTGCTTGGGTTGGGTGTACACTACTGGTACTTGGTCACTTTGACGGCCCCGGCTGAAGTAAGCGGCTAAATTAGCGGTAAATTGTAAATCAGCTTCTTCTGCAATTGTACCCGGTTCTAGACGCAAAAGCACATGACTACCCGGAATTTCTTGGGCGTGAAACCATAAATCATAGTCTCCAGCGACACGGAATGTCAATTGGTCATTTTGAACGTTATTCCGACCAATGAGGATTTCAAAGCCACTGGGACTGCGGTAACGATGAAAATTAGTACCGGGGGTGTCGTTGCTGCTACGGCTGCGGTATTCTAGGTCTTCTAAGTATTTTTGATCAATTAGTTCGTCACGGATTTCTTCTAAAGCCTGTAAATCTTCTGGGTTTTGGTAGTTATCTATCTGAGAAATTGCGGCTTCTACTTGTTCTAAATAATCAATTTCGGTTTGCACTGCAAATAACAGCGGTTCGACAGCCCCACGGGCGCGTTTTAACTTTTGATGCTGTTTGTAAAGCTTTTGGGCATTTTGAACAGCGTTTTTATCTGGTAAAAGAGAAATTAATATAGGTTTTTCTGTTTCAAAGTCTGGTAATATTATATTCTGCATTCCTGGTTGCCATTGATGCAGGTTTGCCATTAATAAATCGGCTTTTTGCCGATATTCTTCCGCTTGGTCTGATTGTTGCAAGCGATCGCTAAAAGTCTGTGCTTTAATACGTAATTTAGCCAAAATATTCGCTAATTTCTGAATTAACTGATGTCGCAGTTGCACAAATAACTGTTGATTCAGATGATCAGAATAATAACGGTGAAGTAACTCTTGAATACTCTTTGTGGGTTTGACAGCACCCCACCCCATAATTGTATATCCGGTTTTTGTCCAAGCAGGTTTAAATTGACCTAATTCTAAAGCTTGTAACCATTCTTGCCAACATTCAAATAAATTTTGCCAATCTTTAGGGGTTAATACGTCCGTGTGAGTATCGGGTAAAATCTGAGCATTTAGTAACATTGTCTCTAATAAAGCCGAACTTAAACCACTGTAACTTTTAAGTAATTGGCGCTTAATTTCCCCTGGTACTAAACTTACCCGTTCTTGCCAGCGTTCTAAAGATTCGGTTAAATTGGGGGTTTTTCCCGTCAATTTCGGCGGTTTTTCATAATTTTGTCCCGTTTGAATGGGACGCACACTAGATTGTTGTTGACTAACTTGATGGGACGCAGTGATAATTTCGTTACTAGCATCAGTTAAAATAACATTGCTATATTTACCCATGATTTCAGCATAGAGGTGATAAAGCGCACTTTCTCCTGGGCGAGGGGCAAATTGTAAATCAATTACCCGTTCCCACGGAGAAATAGCCTCAATTCCCACCAAGGCCAACCCACCTAATTGATGTCTTAACTGCTGACTAAAAGTAAAAGTATCTGGATGTCGTGGTGGTGGTTCGCTAATGCAAATATGAGCGGCTTGGGGATGCCAAGAAATATCTAACCAACCCCGTTGTTTTAAGGTTCGTAAAGCAATAGCAATGGTAAAGCGATCGCGCTGATATACTTGTTCTGTGCGTGCAGGTAGCCAATTAGTGCGAATTTCGCTACAAGCAGCGGTTAAAGCTGTAAAATCAAGGGGTTGCAAAACAATTAATCTCTTTTATAATTTAGGTTGGTTAATTTAATATCTAATTAAGTAGGTTGATGTTAAAAATTGTCGTTATGACAAGGGAACAGGGAACAGGTTTTGGGTAACTTTACTTTTCGTTACTTATGTCGGTTTTTTTCCGTTTACCTAATTAAACTAATTATATAGATCATTCACCATTTTATCTAATTCTTTATAAATTGAACGAATATTTGTAATTGTATCACATATTTCTGTTTTCAACCGAGTGCATTCAGCAAATATTTTATGAATATCTACATCTGTTTTAGGTATTTTACCTTCTTGGATTAAATTAGTCCAAGTTAAACCCCGTTTTTCATACTGTTGTAGATAAATTTGCAGGAATTGTAAAACAATTGTACTTTCTGAAAAGATTAATTCTTGACGACCATTAAAAATTTTATCATCTTTAATTTTAATTTTAGTGATTGGTTGATCACGTGATCCGATAATTTCAAATCTGTGCGGTTCAGCATTTAAAAAATTCCAACAAGGTAAATTGAGATTTGCAAAAACCTGTAAAAAATTCACTTCAATAGTTGCTTCCTTATCACTATAATCAAACTTAATTTTATGTCCTAATTGTGTTAATTCATATAACTGCCAATTCCATGTTATTAAATTATTAACATCATCAATAAATGGTTGTTGTGCTGCTAACGAAATATTTTTAATGGGAAATTCCTTTAAATCATCAGGATATATTCTACTCTTAGCTATTTGAGTTTCACTATTAACAGTCATAATATTTTCATCACGGTTATTCAATAGTAAAAAGCGTTTCCCAAAACTAGAAGCAAGAATAGCAGCAATATATCTTAAATCAAATTTTTTAGCTATTTCTAGTTTTTCTTCTGCATATTGATAAATTTGTAATTTCTTACCTTTTTCATCTCCCAGAAGTTTTTGACGTTTTTTAGAAAGTTCATACATTTGTCTTTTTTCTTTCTCTAAACGTCTAACTTTATAAACATCATCCCATCTGACACA
>LJOT01000768.1 GCA_001672075.1 Anabaena sp. CRKS33 | reverse complement strand
AACTAATTAAAGAAGCTATAGAATTGTATTTAGAAGTATTGAAAGAAGATGGAAAACCTATACCCAAACCTTCTACAAAAGTAGGTCAAGTTGCAGTGATGATCTAAAATCCAGATCCCGGACTTCTTTAAGAAGTCCGGGATATAAATATTGATCTAAATCCTATTTCAACCCTGCTAACAAATCATTTTTTGCAGTTTCTAAAGCTTCTGGTAACTTACTTGCATCCCTTCCCCCAGCTTGCGCGAGGTTGGGTTTTCCACCACCTCCACCACCACAAATCTTAGCTACATTCCCTACAAATTTTCCCGCTTGGATACCTTTTTTATTCACTTCAGAACTAAAAGCAGCAACGATACTCACTTTTCCGGCTTCGGGAATAGAACCTAAAACCACCGCCCCATTACCGATTTTTTGCAGCAATCTTTCCGCAGCAGATTTTAATGATTCTGCGTCAATATCTTCCATTTGGGCGATAATGATTTTGTGTTCTCCGATGATTTCCGCAGTTTGTAATAAGCTATCAGATTTAACAATTGCTATTTGTGATTTCAGACTTTGAATTTCTTTTTCATTGTTGCGAAGTTCGGTTTGTAAAGTTGTGATTCTG
>LJOT01000767.1 GCA_001672075.1 Anabaena sp. CRKS33 | reverse complement strand
ATTATTACCCAAATTAGATTTATCCCTATTAAATCGTTGTCTTTTGTTATCTTCTCCCTTAGAAGCAATTAAACAATTTCGTCAGGGATTAACCTTGTAGGGTGCGTTAGCGACAGCGTAACGCACCATAAATCCTCGTTTATCCTAGTTTCAAAGATTGGTATTTTAATAAAAAACAGAGATTAAATTAACTCTAAACTTACCCTAGTTTCTGCATAATTAGCAATTAAAACGAATAACTTTAACCATCGAGAACCCAGTAAAATCTCCTGTATTTCATCTCCAGCAAATACAGGAATTTCAAACTCTTGACCATCTATAATTACCCTACCATGATAAACATCAAATTTGGTTTCTCCTTGAGCAGTTCTTAATTTATCTTGACCTGAAAAAGTCCAATCAAGACTTTGTATATCTTGTTTATTCATGGCTAAAAATTCAGTAAATCCTGTATCTAACATTGTTTCTACAGGAAAACTGAAATCATCCCCACCAATTAAATCAATTTCCAAATAAATTTGTCCATTTTCTCCAAATCTTCCCTCAATCATATTCTGCCACTAACTCCCGTTTCATTAATGCCAAAAATATGATGAATTACATGAGGATA
>LJOT01000766.1 GCA_001672075.1 Anabaena sp. CRKS33 | reverse complement strand
TGCCCTCGCGCTCCACGCGGTCAGAGGCTTGCCACTTGAGCACCATCATGCCCACAAGAGGCACCAACTCAACCAAATGGCGCAAGAAAAACGCGTTCTGCGGCATCGCCACAAGTGAGTTCCAGATCGTCGCGTCCAGCGCCTCGCGTTCCACGGTGTCACCATCGGCGTAGTCGTCGAACGTCTGAATGCACTGCCAAAGCATGAGCAGCCACTCCACAGCATCGGTGGGTAGCATCAGCGACTCGAAATGCGTGCGCAAGTTGCAACTCATGGCGTCCTCAGAGGCTGCCGGAAGCCATGAACTCGGCGCGAACATCATACCGCTCATGTGATCTCGCGTCCAGATACCCTGAGCGTCAGGGCTGTGGCGTTGCTGGCAACGGTGGAGATGAACCCGCCTGACAGCAGGACGTGACCGACCAGTTCGGGGCACAGGTACGTCTCATCAGGCTGCACGGTGCGGTTGTCGATCACGATGTTGGAATTGCCAGCGGATCCGCCACTGGTGACGATGTTGACCGAGAACGTGCGCGCCACGGTGTCCGTGTTGGTGACGGTGGCTTTGTCGATGATGGCCCGCACGTTGGTCGCGGTGTACTGCGTTGTCTGCG
>LJOT01000765.1 GCA_001672075.1 Anabaena sp. CRKS33 | reverse complement strand
GATTTAGAAGACTCTAATACCTTTGATTGTTTGACAGAAGGTGGTGGAGATTTTGGTGTGGATGCTATGCACATTTCTGAAGAATATGATGGTGAATTTACAGTTAGTTTATTTCAGGTAAAGTATGTAAATAATCTAGAAGGTAAGACTAATTTTCCTGAAAATGGTATCACGGCGCTCATTAATGCGATTCGATTTTTGTTTGATCCCACTGCAAAATTAGAGCATATTAATCAACGTTTACTGGCCAAAGTAGAAGAAGCCCGGAGTTTAATTCGGGATGGATATATTCCCCAGGTGCGGGCATTAGCTTGTAATAATGGCATAAAATGGAACGCATCATCTCAAGAAGCAATTGATCGATCTGGATTCGGTGATCAGGTGACATGGGAACACATTAATCATGAACATCTCATCAAAATTCTGCAAGCTTCCAAACCAGTTAAAGATACTTTACAATTAAGTGGCAAAGCTGTAGTTGAAGATATGAATTTTAGTCGGGTGCTGGTGGGCAGAATTTCTATAACTGAAATTGCGGCTTTGATTGAGCGACACGGAGAACGCTTGTTAGAACGCAATATCCGCCGTTATTTAGGGCTACAAGGCAACCGGGT
>LJOT01000150.1 GCA_001672075.1 Anabaena sp. CRKS33 | reverse complement strand
TAATCTCTAGCATTTTCTGTAGGTTCTCCCAGAATTTCAAATAATAGAGTGTGAAAAGTGAGGAAGATTTGATAGAATATTGTATCTGTGTGCATTATTCCTGATTTTTATATTTGTGAATTAATGGTTTATCTGGTGATTTTAGCAATGTTTCCTAGTTCTCATTCTCAAGCACACAATAAGGTTTTGATATTTTGATTATGAGGACAAATTTTATGTTTTTATTTCCCTACTGTGGAGATTTATTTTGGAAATAATAATCTTAGTAATTGAAAACTCTATATATATGGGCGTACTATTCCCCACAAATAACATTATCATACCCCAAACTCAAAACACTGTCAAGCCCCTGGGCTGAAATTACGGAAACTCGTGAAATTATTGACAAAATTCTCAATAATCATGAGAATAGACCCCTATTTATTGAGAAAGTTCTTTTTTCCCAAAATCTTATACAAATCACTTATAGTTTGACATAATGTGTTTAATGCTTAAATTTTAGTAATTTGAGGATCTAAAACAATGCGCTTGCCAGTATTATCTACATGATAAGTCCAGAATTGGCTTTTAACTTTAACAATTACTTCCCAACCTGGAACGGGATCAAAAATTTGAGCGCAAACTTCACCGAAATTAAAAACACAGGAATTACTAAAAGTTTTCTGAGTTGACTGAGTAATTTTCAGGTAATTTACTGCTAAACCAGAACGTTTAGAAGCATCACTCAAAACCGTATTAGCAATTCTTTTTGGTAATTGATTATTGGTAATTTTCGGATCTAAGAGAATTTGTGAATTAGATTTATTAACATGATAAATCCAAGATTGTTCTTGTAACCTTACAGTTATAATCCAACCGGGAATAGGATTATATTCCCTGGTACAAACTTCCCCAAACTGAAAAATACAGCGATTGCTAAAAATAGTAGATGTAACTTGAGTAATTTGCAAATCAGAAACTTTTATGCCAGAACGTTTAGAAGCATCTCTTACCACTGCTTGAGAGATAGATTTAGGTAAAGTATTTTGACTTAACTGCAACCCTTCTAAACTTTGAGCATTTGCAAATATAGCATTTTCAGTTACACCTAAATTACAGGCAATAGGCAATAGGTAAAAGGTAATAGGTAAGAGTAATGACAACCGACAAATGAAGTTGATGATCATATAAATGAACAATTGAATGCTGAATTAAATTTAACTTAAAAGCTAACATGAAAACTAACATCAAGACTTACAAATAAATCATCTTTCACCCTCATTCCTCCGTGTTCTCTGTGTCCTCTGTGGTTCGTTCCAAATTAATTCTTCCCATTGCCAAAAGTGCCGTTCCATAGGCTGCTTCTGTATTAATAGAAGAAACAATAGGTACTTTTAAATAACGTTGACGAATAGCAGTCCAAGTAGAATTAGCAGCGCCACCACCGGCTGTATAAATATGAGTTAATGGGTCTGCACCTAGATTTTGCAATAGTTGATATCCTCGTGATTCTATTTTAGCCATACTTTCCAGTAAACCGTGGAGAAAATCATGAGGTTGATCTGGACGTGGTTCTAGTTTTGGTAATAATTGAGGATCATTAATAGGAAAGCGATCGCCTGGTTTCAACAATGGATAATAATCTAACATACTGGCTTGAGTTGGATCAATTTTGGTACTTAACCGAACTAACTCTAAATCGCTAAAAAAATGTTTTAACACAGCGCCACCTGTATTAGAAGCACCTCCAGTTAACCATAAATCACCTAAACGATGGCTATAAATTCCATATCGCGCATCTTCAATTCTATGGCGGCTTAAAAGTTTCAATACCAAAGTTGACCCCAGGGAGGTTACCGCTTCCCCCGGAGATTTAGCTCCACTGGCTAGAAAAGCCGCAATACTGTCTGTTGTACCTGCAACCACCAAACAATGGGCTTTAAAGCCAAATTCAGCCGCTATCTGTGGAAGTAATTCACCAATAGGTATTCCTGGTGGGAAGACTTGGGGTAAATTGAGGGTAATTTGTAGCTGTTCTAGCCATTCTGGATATTGCAATTTTTCCACATCATAACCCAGTTTTAAGGCGTTGTGGTAGTCGCTAATACCTAACTTTCCATGCAGCAGAAAACCCAACCAATCGGCTTGATGCATTAAATATCTAGCATTTACAAAAGAAGGTAATTCCTGCATCCACAGGAGTTTCGCTAGACTTGATGTAGCATTTAACACAGTATGATGAGGTGGTGCAATTCGGCTCAACCGTTCTAAAGCCATAGCGCCCCGACCGTCGTTGTACAATAGGGGCGCGTCCACTGGCTTTCCAGTGTCATCAGTCAGCAAAATAGTGGAAGAAGTGCCATTAATAGCAATAGTCCTGATTTCCTGTCTGAAAACCCCTGGAATTTGCGCTAATAGACTCCATAAAGCCTCTGTCCAACATTTTACCCAATCAATAGTCCCAACGTGCCAATCATGGCGCATTGCGGACAGAATGCGACCTTTTTGATCAATTACCAAACCTCGCGCGCCGGAAGTGCCAAAGTCAATACCCAGGGATAAAATCATGAGAGAGTAGGGGAATTGGGGAAAGATGATTTTTTCGCTCACCAATGACCACTGACTCACTACGGTTTTTGTTGCATCTTGTAACAAGATGTTTCCTAATTTTGGTAAAACAGTGAAAAGTAGTAAGCAGAGTCTTGAAAATTAAGTTCAACTTAGGAGGATTTCTATCATGCCTATCTCAGATACTCAAGTTTACATTGCTTTGGTTGTAGCACTAATTCCAGGAATTTTAGCTTGGCGTTTAGCTACAGAACTATACAAATAGTACCAGAGTCATGTAATTCTGTTCCCGGTTATCAACCCTAGTATGGTATGGTAAGGTGTAGTTTCCAAACAATCCTGGCTCCGGGCTGGGAGAATTTTGGAAATTGCACCTTAATTAATTTACTTGTAATTTACTTGGTAATATTTTTTCATCTTCACATTTGTTTAAATTTGCGAAAAATGAAGTAATATACAGCTAATAAATTAAACCGCAACTAGCACCTGTTTGCTTTTGACGGTAATTGCCGTAAATCATGCAAGCCTTTTGTTACTATCATGAATGCGTTTCAACCATCTAGACCTCCTATACAGCCAGTAGAACAACGCCGAAATATACCACGACCTAAACGACATTTACGTCAACGCGCTTACCAGGTAATGGCACTGGAAACTATAGCTAAAGTAGCAGTTAATGCAGTTATTGGGGCAGCAGCAGTTTCTGCTCTAGTACAATTGTTACCTTATCATTGGTTACAACAGGATAAGTTGCGGGAAATACGTACTGAAGTTAAAGTCATGGAAGGGCGTGTCCAGAATTTACAGACAGAATTTAGTCGCAATTTTGATCCTGGACAAGCTCAGAGTATCATGCAGCAAAAATCATACCGATTTACAGCAAATCAGCGTCCAGTTATCTTGATGAATCAAGATCAGACTGTCACGGAACAATCTGACTCAGTTCCATAAAAGTGTAGAAAATATATTAATCATCATGGTTATTAGGGTGACTATCAAGGATATAGGTTTTGATTTAGTGAGAAAATTCAAATTTTCGAGATAGTTTCACAAATTACTTCTAAAATCCTGACTACTGAATTTAGCTATCTACCAAATTATTCTTCTTAGTCTTCAAAAAAAAGCAACTCGTTTAACCAGTTTTCGAGTTGTAACCGTAAGCTATAACCGAAACCAGCTTCATTCTTTAAAGATGGTAATTCTGCTAATGCGCGACGGTAATCAGCGATCGCACAATTCCAATCACCCCAGAGATGATAAGTACGTCCGCGTTCAGCCCAAATGTGTCCTTTAAGTTGACCAAAAAGTAGAGCAGTTTCTAAATTTTCAATGGCTTCTGCATATTCACCCAAGTCGCGTAAAGTAATGCTGCGATTAATCCAAGCCCGAACATAATGAGGATTTAAGTCCAATGCTTGTTCATAATCAGCTAATGCGACTATTAATTGACCAGAAGCAGCGTAATAATTAGCCCTATTATTGTAGGCACTAGCTAATTTAGAATTTAAGTCCAGGGCTTTGTTATAATCACAGAGAGCTTTGTCTCCGTCACCACTTTGAAAATAAATCAGACCTCGGTTATTGTAATCAACAGCATTTTCAGGATAGTGGTCAATGAGATGACTTAAAAGAGCGATCGCTTTGGTATAATCTCCTTGTTGTGCTAATTTCAAAGCACAAGAGCGTAAATAACGCTCTTCCAAAATAGATTCATTACCATCCTGTAACCGTGTATATTGAGGAGAAGGATTGTTTTGAATACCAAAATTTAAAAAAGAGTGCTTACTCATTATCTTCCCTATTTGATTTACTCGGTTTGTCAAATGAAGTTATAGTTTTCGCGTCTTGTCTTGATGGCTGTGGGATTGTTAAAGGAAGTGGATTCTACATCCACCAAACAATATCAACCATAAATCTAATAATGTATACTTCATACCCAAGTTCAATTCCAGAATCAGTAAAAATCTAAAGAATCGAAGTGTAAATTTTCAAGATGATAGACAAAAAGCCAGAAGTAAGAGGTAATTAAGACAGAATAGGTAAGATTTTATTAATGACAACCAACTAACTAAGTAGGTAAACGGAAAAAAACCGACATAAGTAACGAAAAGTAAAGTTCCCTGTTCCCTGTTCCCTGTTCCCTGTTCCCTGTAACCTGTTCCCTGTTCCCTGTTCCTGTGTTCCCTGTTCCTGTGTTCCCTGTTCCTGTGTTCCCTGTAACCTGTTCCCTGTAACCTGTTCCCTGTAACCTGTTCCCTGTAACCTGTTCCCTGTTCCCTGTTCCCTGTTCCCTGTAACCTGTTCCCTGTTCCCTGTTCCCTGTTCCCTTGTCATAACGACAATTTTTAACGCCAACCTACTTACCAATTTTAGAAGAGACATTTCCCATGACAACAATAATTTCTTATGCTGATGCTACAGACCTCAATACTGACGACTATATTGTTCTTGGTTTAGCTACGTGCTTCTATAAAGAAGATGGGGAAGTGCATCAAATTGAAGTGATAGAACCCATTCCTTCCGCAGCATTAGAAGCCCTATGCAAAAACATTCCCACCTCTTACAGGCTGGCTTATGCAACGAATTTAGGATCTGTATTAGATGGTGATAAAATGCTATTGCCAGAAGGCTTTCCAGAATCGGCGCAATTTGGCGATGAATTTCCATTGAGGTTATTTTCTGCGGCTCGTACCTACAAACGCAGTGAAGCCTCCCAAAACCTGATTCCTCTAGGAACAACTAAAACGGATTTGAATTATTCCACAGAGCGCAAACGGGTACTGAATGCAGCCAGAGTTGTTACCAAAGAAGATAACATCAAACAACATTCCCACACTCACAAAGTTCTTTAATTTCAGATGACTATGTTGAAACTTTATGGTGGTAGTCGTAGTCGGGCAGCAATTATCCAGTGGTATTTAGAAGAACTGGAAGTTCCTTATGAATTCGTTCTGCTGGATATGCAAGCAGGAGAACATCTCCAGCCCGATTTCCTGAAAATTAACCCTATGGGTAAAGTCCCCGCTATCGTTGATGGTGATTTTCAGCTTTGGGAATCAGGGGCTATTTTGCTTTATTTGGCGGATAAATACGGTAAAAACGCCTTTTCCCTAGAAGAGAAAGCTATCTTTACCCAATGGGTATTATTTGCCAATTCCAGTTTAGGAACAGGTATTTTCATAGAAGCCAATCGTCAGCGAGAAATGCCACGATTATTAACTCCTTTGAATGAAATTTTGGGAAAACAGCCTTTCTTGCTGGGTAATGATTTTACCGTTGCAGATGTGGCTGTGGGATCAATTCTTTCTTATATTCCGATTATGCTCAAGTTAGATTTGAGTGCTTACCCAGCCATTGTGAATTATATCCAGTCTATGTCTCAACGCCCCGCATTTCAAAAAAGCATTGGTGGACGGAAGTAATTAATTAATAATTGATAATTATCAATTATTAATTATACAGGGGATTACCATAAGGGTGAAGTACACTTTTAGCGGGCAAGATGCCCGCACCACAAGATTTTTACCACAAGATTTTTATCATTAATATATGTACCTCATAATATCTCAAACTGTGTTTTCTAACGATAATTTGTAAATTGTAAGGCAACGGGGAAGTCCTCTTGTTTAAGACGTTGAATCACAAGTTGTAAATCATCTTTTGATTTAGCTGTCACCCGCACAGCGTCACCTTGAATTGATGCTTGAACTTTCTTAATTTCGTCTCGAATCAACTTGGAAATTTGTTTAGCAATTTCTTGGCTGATACCTTTTTTGAGAGTAATTTCTTGCCTAACACGGTTGCCGCTGGCAGATTCAATTTTACCAAATTCAAAGATTTTTTGGGAAAGATTACGCTTGGCGGCTTTTTCCCGCAGAATGGTATGGACAGATTCTAAAGTAAAGTCACTGTCAGTACCAATAGTAATTTTTTCTTCGCCTAATTCGACTGTGGTTTGAGTGTCTTTAAGATCGTAACGGCTTTTAACATCTCTGATGACTTGATCAATAGTATTAACTAATTCTTGTCTATCAAAGTCACTGACGATATCAAAGGAAAAAGTAGAGGCCATAAAATTGGTAATTGGTAATGGGGAAGAGGGAACAGGGAACAAGGAAGATTAAAAATAAATATTTTCCTTATTCCCTTTTACCTAATTATTTAATTTGCATGAGACTGAGGTAAAACAGAGTTCCAGAACTAAAAGAAGCAACACCAAACATAAGTGATCTCAACAAAGGTATATTGGCAATATAGAAAATAGAGTATAGCAAACGAGCAATGATAAAGATTATCGCTGCATTCCCCCCAATGGGAGAATTTACTCCAGTAACATAAGCCATTAAAGCTGCCGCTGCAAAAACCATAAATCCTTCAAAAGAGTTTTCATGGGCCCATGTTGCCCGTTGAGCATAGGGTGGTAGCTTGTCAAACATGGCACGGGGAGCAGAAAGATCATATCCTATCTGCACTCTAGCAAAAGCTACTAATAAATAGGGTACATAAATGAGAATAGCCGCGACGACAATAGAGGATAAAAAGATAGCAGGTACTGGTAATTGAGATAGAGACATTAAATTAATTTAACAGGGTACTTGATTTGACCTTGATCATTGATTGTCAATGGATAAAGGGTAATTTAGTCAAGTCATTACCCATTACCCAATGATAATTTCCCATCTCTAGCATTAGCTTTGCGTTAGGATTCATCCTAGTCAAAGTAGAAAAGTGTTACCACTTTTCGTTGTTCTTCTGCATCACTACAGGTTTGTAAGAGAGTGCGACTATCATGAAATGCAAAGCAGATTAATTGTTGACAACGAGAGACAATTTCCTTATTACATAAGTAACTCGCTTCAGCCAGGGACAGGTTATCATTGCTGGGGTTTTCCACCAGGTGCATGACCTCTTCTAATTGCTGGCGTGATTCCTGGGGTTGGCGTTCCAAGCTTTGGGGTAGAATTACTGTGAGTAAGTTCGGATCAGCCCGTGTTGCGCCCCGGATGGCCGCAGAGTTTGTGCCTGTAGCACCAGAAGTAATGATCCGGTTGCCCGATAGAATTAGGGCATAAGTCATCATTTCAATGAGCTTCTGATGGGTAATTGGCACATGACGAGAACCTAGCAAGGCTATCCGCTTAGAACCTGTTTGCTGGATAGTTGCTAGTTCTTGGGCTAATGTATCGAGGTTGATAGTTTCTATTGACTGACTCAAAGATAAAAATCATGAGATTAAACAACCCAGATATTGTACCAAACAGCGTGTAGATAGGACACTAACCAGAGTTACATATTGCTACAATTTATTTGTTAGTTATTTATAAGGCTCATTTGCTGCGTCTGGAACTACTTTTGGAAACACCTGTACCTCTTAATCCTCTCCAGCCGATGACAGTGTAACCAATTGACAATAATAAACTATTAATACCAGTTCGCAATTCTTTCCAGGCATCTGCCTGGGTTTTTTGCAACTGTTGTTCTTTTTGACTGTTAATTTGGTCTATTCTCTGGTTTGCTAGTTGTTGAGGGTCTGTTTGCTGGGCAATAAAATTATCAAGAGCTTGAGGATTTCCTTTATACTTTTTGAGTAAATCCTTCTGCGCCGTAGGTAATTGGTTATTATTAATTGCCTGAGTATACTTCTGCTCATCTTTAACCAGTTCATTTAACTGGGTCTTTAGTTGCTCTTTTAATGCAGCACGTTGTTTCTCTACAGACGCTTTTACCTGATCATTACTAAGTTGATTTTGTATTTGTGCTAATTGACTTTTAACTTGGTTTTCTAACTGTTCTGCTTCTTTGTTAATTCGTGTTAATCCCTGTTCCTTGATTTGATTGACGTTACCGAGGTACAGGGGAAAAATCAACAAAAACATCAGTCCCAACAAACTAGAAAGTATAAAAATTGGCAACTTTAGACTGAGATACGAAGGATCACTACTTTCATGAGTTCTACCAACATAGAATGCAGTTAGAATTGTTCCCATACCAAGCAATGGTAAAAAACCCTGCTCTACAAGACTTCTGCACAGATTAATTTGCCAAAGTTTATCTGTAATTTCCAAAGGGAATAATAAAAATAGAAAGCCTATCAAAAACGACAGTATAAATATTATACCTATTAACTTTAAGGAGAAGGACGTATGAGAGGATGTACTATTGGACATATTGGTTAACAGTGTAAAGACATTAAATTAATTAGCATATTTTCTATGTCACTTGTACCATGTTGTTCGAGAGAATCCGCAAAAGTTGCATATTTTTTTTGACGTTGCTGAATTGGGGAAAGTTACTGAACTTGTGGAACTTTATATATATATTCTATATTCTCCGCCATTGTTTTACCTTTTGTAGTAAACCTGCATCCAACCAATCATCAAACTGGGGATACACTGGTAAGCGCGGTACTAATTCCCAGCCACCAGGCTCTAAAATATTCCTAAGTTGCTGCTCTTGCAAATGAGGATAATCAGGATTAACTTCATCCTTGGGACTTATTCCCCCTAAATCCCTGGCCCCTGCGGCTATACAAGCAAGTAACCAATTTTCATCTTTAACTAAATTAGGGGGAATCTGAATTGTAATATCCGGCTGTAAAATTTCCCGCGCTTTGGCGATGACTTGTGGTAATTTATGGGGGTTAAATGGTGGTGCGTCGAAAGTTTGGACTGTTCCGGTGCTGTGGGGTTGAAGAATCACCTCTTGAATGTGATGGTAAAGCTTATGTGACTCAGAAATAGCTACTAAGGTTTCCCACCAATCTTCTTCTGTTTCTCCTATTCCTAAAAGTAAACCCGTTGTAAAGGGGATTTTTAGCTCTCCTGCCCATTGTAACTGTTGCAATCGCACTTCTGGCAATTTACTCGGTGCGTGACGATGAACTGTATTTAATAGTTTTGGTGTCAACTGTTCGAGCATTAACCCCATGGAGACATTAACACTTTTAAGTTTTTCCATTTCATTCCAACTCAATGGACCGACATTGGTATGGGGTAAAAATCCCATTTCTAGTGCTAATAAACACAAGTCATAAATGCGTTCAAACCAGGGTTCACGCCTTACTGAATCAGGATGTACCTCGCCACTGAGGATGAGTATTTCACAGACGTTTTGATTTTTTAGTTGTGATAAAATTTCTTGAGCTTCCCCTAGAGTCAACCAAGGACTTTTACCTGGTTCGCTGCGGAAATTACAGTATGTACAACGGTTAAAGCATTCATAAGTGGGAACAATAGTATAAGCGGGGCTGTAAGTAACAATATTCTGACTAGATAGAGACATATATAGTAGGAGTTGCAGCTAAAACACAGCTAATTTATAGACTTTGGCGGGTAAGATGCCCACCCCACAAGGTTTAGACCCCTATTATGCAGTTTAGGTGGTCAGAAGAAAGTAAACCCTGATTAACAAAAAGATTAATCCCCGAAAGGCTGACTATATATAGTTTATAGCTCTAAAGATCACCTGGCTGAAAAAAATATTAAAAAATATTACGAAAACCCCTTTACAAATCGAAACATAAAGGTTATTATAAATTCATAAGGTAGAAACACCTACCAAAACATACATAACTCAAACGCCATTATAAACACATGACCACAACACTACAGCAGCGCCAAAGCGCTAAC
>LJOT01000764.1 GCA_001672075.1 Anabaena sp. CRKS33 | reverse complement strand
AAACAAAAAAAAAAAAAAAAAACAAAAAAAAAAAAAAAAAAAAAAAATTTTTTTTATTTTTTTTTTTTTTTTTTTTTTTTTTGGTTAAAAGAACAGTTGACAACCACAATAAAACCATATCGGCCAGCAATGACACAACGGTTTGCGTCGGTACAACCGCTCAATTGGTTGCTTCTACCAATGGAACGCCAACGAACTATGCATGGACGCCGACAGCCGGATTGTCCAATGCGAACATTGCCAATCCGGTCGCGACCGTCAATGCAAACACCACCTACACCGTGACCGCCACCCTGAATGGTTGTGTGCGCACTGAGCAAGTGGTGATCCGAACCAATCCGTTGCCCGCCGTCAATGCTGGTTCGGACAAGACCATCGTGAGCGGCGATGAGGTGATCCTCAATGGCTCCGGTATTTCCAATCCGGCATTGATCACCTGGACACCCAATACAAACATCACGGGAGGCAATACCTACACACCCACGGTGAAACCGCCCACGACTACCACGTACACACTTACCGTTCGCGACAATAATAATTGTGTGGCCAGCGACAATGTCCTTGTCAATGTTATCCCTTATTGTATCAACATCATGAATGCCTTCACGCCCAACG
>LJOT01000763.1 GCA_001672075.1 Anabaena sp. CRKS33 | reverse complement strand
TGGGGTATGTCATACGGATGCTTTTACCCTTTCTGGTGATGATCCTGAAGGTTTATTTCCGGCAATTTTAGGACATGAAGGTGCTGGTATAGTTGTCGAGGTGGGGGCTGATGTCAAAAGTCTTAAACCAGGAGATCATGTAATTCCTTTATACACCCCTGAATGTCGTCAATGTGATTATTGCCTCAGCTTCAAAACTAATCTTCGATAATAACTTTTGTGCTAGAATCTACAGAGTGTATTGTTAAGTACCTGGAGTCACAATGCAATTAGTTGAGCGACATATAATTAAACAGAATCACAAATGGTTTAGAGAAATTGATCAAATGTCTTTTTTCTCAAAAAATCTATTTAACTGTGCTGTTTATTTATGTCGTCAAGCCTTTTTTCATGGACAACCAATACCAACATTCAATCAAATATATCATGCACTCAAGAAGAGTGATGATTATCAAGCCTTACCTAGTAAAGTTGCTCAATTAGTATTCAAACAAGTTGATAAATGCTTTAAGTCTTAAGACTTAAACGGTTCTTTGAACATATTAAGAAAAGTAGTTGGGGACTCTATCTTTGATAGAAACTCAGTAGGGAGGCTTGTAGTTAGTCCTGTAAGGTG
>LJOT01000762.1 GCA_001672075.1 Anabaena sp. CRKS33 | reverse complement strand
TGTTATCAAGTCTTTATGGAGGATGAACGTTTAAAGGAATTTAATTCCCACTTTAGAAAAAAATGGTTAGCAGCTAATACAACTCTAGGAATTGGCTTATTACGGGATCAAAAAATCCTAGATGCTCGCCGTTATTTTTGGCAGGCTTTAAGTGAACAAAAATTTAATTTGCGAACTTTAGCCGCCCTGATTATCAGTTTTATTCCCCCCAATTTAACAAATAAAATCTTGAATGTTTAAGAGAGGTCATAAGTGAAACTTTGTATTGTTACCCACAAAATCAAAAAAGGTGATGGTCAAGGACGAGTTAATTATGAAGTAGCTCAAGAGGCAATTCGTCGGGGTTATCAATTAACATTATTAGCCAGTGAAGTTGCCCCTGAATTATTAGAAAATAGTGCAGTTAATTGGATTTCTATCTCAGTGGAGGGTTATCCTAGCGAATTTATCCGCAATTTCATTTTTGCGAAAAAAAGTGCAGATTGGTTGGGTAAAAATCGAGGTAATTTGGATTTAATTAAAGTCAATGGTGCAATTACTATGAGTGCAGCAGATGTGAATGCTGTGCATTTTGTTCATAGTTCATGGTGGCGATCGCCTGTGCATATTTCTCGCA
>LJOT01000149.1 GCA_001672075.1 Anabaena sp. CRKS33 | reverse complement strand
ACATCCCGTACATCCTCAAATCCTGGACATCCTGATTCTGACAACCACAACATTCACCACAACACAAAAAATCAAACAATCACATCCCGTACATCCTCAAATCCTGGACATCCTGATTCTGACAATCTTAAATTTATGTAAACAAATAACAAAATTCCCTAAATATGCTATTTTAAATACAGCATACATCAAACCAACGATTAACGAATCATAAATAATAACAACTAACCAATAATCAAACAATCACATCCTGTACATCCTCAAATCCTGGACATCCTGATTCTGACATTTATTATTCTTTGCAACTTTGCGCGAAATAAAACCCCCATAAACTAACAACCCATTCTTACAAATGAATAACCCTCATCAACAACTACTCCAACAAATAGATTTAATGCTTCGCGCCCGCTATCCCCTACTATATATAGTCGGAGTCGAAGAAGAACCAATAGAACAAGTCCTCCAACAACTCACCCAACTATCCCAGACACCACGACAACTATTATTATGGGATATCGTCACCGGTTGGGATGACAATGGAAATGATAAAGGTTCAGTCATGAGTGCATTATCAAGAATTGCCAAAACCCCAGAAAATACAACCACAATTTTTGTATTGCGAGACATACATTTTATCCTCAAAAACCCCCAAATAGATAAAAATGCTCCCGTAATTCGGGCTATCAAAAACCTCACCCGTCAACTCAAACGCACACGCCAAACCCTCATCCTCATTAGTCATACATTAACTATTCCCCCAGAATTACAAGAAGAAGTTACAGTTATTGATTTTCCCTTACCCAACATCCAAGAAATAGATTATTTAATTCAGCAATTAATAGTCTCCGAAAAACTTAACTTAAATGGACTAGGAAAAGAACAATTAATTAAAGCCTGTCAAGGATTAAGTCGCGCTAGAATTAGAAGAGTACTAGCCGCCGCTTTAGCAGCCAAAGGACAAGTTGATGAAACAGATATTGATAGAGTTTTAGAAGAGAAAAAACAAGCAGTTCGCCAAACCGGAATATTAGAATTTTACACCGCCAATGAATCATTAAAAAACGTCGGTGGCTTGGAAAATCTTAAACAGTGGGTAAGAATGCGTCAAGATGCTTTTACCGAAGAAGCACGACGTTATGGTATACCCAACCCCAAAGGCGTTTTATTAGTGGGAATCCAAGGCACAGGTAAATCATTATCCGCCAAAACTATCGCCCATGAATGGCGTTTACCACTGTTACGTTTGGACGTGGGCAGATTATTTGGGGGTATAGTGGGAGAAAGTGAAAATCGCATTCGCCAAATGATACAATTAGCAGAAGCAATTGCGCCCTGTGTATTATGGATGGATGAAATAGATAAAGCATTTGGTAATATTAATAGTGGTACAGATGGTGACTCTGGCACATCGCGCCGGGTATTTGGTACACTCATTACCTGGATGCAAGAAAAAACTAGTCCGGTGTTTATGGTGGCTACTGCTAATAATGTGCAAATATTACCAGCAGAGTTATTAAGGAAAGGGCGATTTGATGAAATTTTCTTTTTAAATTTACCCACGGAAAAAGAACGCCATGATATTTTTAAAGTCCACTTGCAAAAAATCCGTCCTTCCCGACTGCGAGATTTTGATTTACAGAAACTCGCAAGTCATAGCGAAAATTTTAGCGGTGCAGAAATTCAACAAGTAATTATTGATGGTATGCACCGCGCTTTTGGTAGTTTAATAGATGGTAATAGGCGGGATTTTAACACAGAAGATATTTTAGCGGCGGTATCGGAAACTGTTCCTTTAGCGGCTATTGCTAAGGAACAAATTACTAGTTTAAAACGCTGGGCTGCGGAAGCTGGCGCAAGAACGGCTTCTATTGATACGCTGTTAATTGAGGAGTTGAAGGTTTATTCTCAGCAGCAGGGTTTGGGTCCTTTGGAGGTGGATTAAATAATAAAAGAAAATGAACCACGAAGGAACGAAGGAAGCGAAGGTAAGAGAGTTTAAGAGAGATTTTTCGTAGGAGTTGATTTTTTATGTCTCATTTTACAACTATTAAGGTGCAAATTAAACAGGGTGAAGTGCTGCTTCAAGTATTAAAGGAGTTGGGTTATCAGGTTGAACAAAATACCAATGTACGCGGTTATATGGGTGATACAACTAATGCTCAATATGTGATCCGTCAATCTAATGGTTATGATTTGGGTTTTCGTAAAAATGGAGAAGGTTATGAGTTAGTGGCTGATTTTTGGGGTGCGAAAATTAATCAGCAGGAGTTTATTAATAATATCAGTCAAAAATACGCCCATAAAACTTTGATGGGAACAATTCAAACTGAGGGTTTTAATGTGGAGGAAGAGGAGGTTTTAGCAGATGGTACGCTGCGGGTTATTGTTGGTAGATGGGTTTAATTTCTGATTTATTGACATTATTAAAAAGGAAAAATCATCATGGCTGAATATCAAAAGATTGAATATCGCATTGGTAAAGATGGTAAAATTGTGGAACGGGTTTTAAATGCAACTGGTTCTAGTTGTGTGGAAACAACAAAGGGGTTAGAAAAATCCTTGGGAGAAATAGAATCTCAGGAATTGTTACCGGAATATTTTCAAGATGATGAGTTAATGACAATTTCCGAAAATCAAACCTTACAACAACAATAATTCCTCGTTCCTTGTCTCTGACAAGGAACGAGAGATTTCTTGAAAAATTTGGGTATTTAAACTTATAATGGGTATATCCCCGCAAAAAATCTTCATTTTTTACTTCTAGGAATGGTTTGATTATGCTTCAAAGACTATATGTAAATAACTTCCGATGTTTAGAAAACTTTGAACTAACTATGAAAGAGATGTCATCTGCTCTCTTGATTGGCAAAAATGGTACAGGTAAATCAACTATTGCTAAAGCCTTGGAGATACTTCAAGCTATTGCTAGAGGCACAAATAGATTGCGGGATCTTGCAAAAGAACCTCGTCTCCTTGGAACGAAGGATTTCGCTCATGGAAAGCGTGACGTTCCGATTCGCTTAGAAATAGAAGTATTACTTGACAATAAGTTATATAAATATGTTCTAGCATTGGATTTGCCAGAAAATTTTAAAGAATTACGAGTTTTTGATGAACAATTTTTGGTTGCAGGAAATCCAATTTACTCTCGAAAAGCTGCCCAGGTTACTATTCATAATAACGCCCAAAATCAGGAAGCTCAGTTTTCAGTGGATTGGCATTTAGTAGCCATGCCAATAATTAGCAATGATAGTGTTGATATTTTTAAGAATTGGCTTTCTCAGATGATTATTTTAGCACCCATTCCCAGTTTGATGACTGGAAATTCCTACAGTGAAACTTTAGAACCAAAGCGAGATGCTTCAGATATTGGAGAATGGCTTTCTGGGATACTTAGTCGTTATCCTGCGGCCTATAGAGAAATTGACAAATATCTCCGAAATATTATGGAAGACTTTCAAGATTTTGTCAATGAAATTATTGGTAAAGATTTAAAAAATCTTGTGGTTAGATTTGAGAAAAATCAAGCTACTTTGAATGTTGACTTTCAAGATTTATCAGATGGTGAAAAATGCTTTTTTCTTTGTGCTGTGGTGTTAGCTGCTAATAAATTCTATGGTCCAGTTTTCTGCTTTTGGGATGAACCTGATAATTATCTTTCCCTATCAGTAGTAGGTCATTTTACCATGTCTCTACAACGTTCATTTAAAAATAGTGGACAAATTATAGTAACTTCTCATAATCCTGAAGCAATCAGAAAATTCTCTGATGAAAATACCTTTTTCCTCGATAAAAAAAGTCACTTAGAACCAACTTTAATTAGATTACTTAGTGAAATACCCGGTCTTGGAGATCGAGTTGATCTAATTAATGACTTAATTTGTGGAGACATAGAATTATGAGTCCTAATGACTATAAACCACAGCTTATTGTTTTAGTAGAAGATGATGCTCATCGTCAGATTGTTAACGGATTTTGTCTAGATTTAAACGTGGCTATGGATAGGATTCACCTTTTACAAGCAGCTCGTGGATGGGTAAACGTTAAAGATGAATTTAAAGAAAAATATATTCAAAAACTGCGACAAAATGTTAATAAACATATATTATTAATTATTGATCGTGATGTTTATCAAAATAGAGAAATTCATGTACGAGAGTGTATTCCTGAAGATATAAAAAACAGAGTATTTATTTTGGTGTTCAACCCTAATCCAGAAACGCTTAAAGATAATAAAAAGGATATTCAAAAAAGTTTTAAGAATATCGGAAAAGCACTTGCTAAAGCTTGCTCTGAAAGGGAAAATGGATTGTGGGAACATCCTGTTCTCCTAGACAATAAACCTGAGTTAAAACGGATGATTTTATCTGTTAAACCATTTCTGTTTCCAAATTAGACTAAAAAAACAATATGCTAGAACAAATTAATCAAGTCGCTTTTGCTGTAATTCTCGTAATCGTTGTTTATCTTATTCTGCGGTTTTTATTCCCAGCAAATAATCAAGATACATCTATTAATAATCAACCTGTAACTTCTCCAGACACAGAACAGAAGATTAAAGAGTTAGAATTTCAATGTCAACGACTCAGGGAGGAATTAAAACAACAATCTCAACAATTACAAACTGATTTTCAACAGGAAACTTTTACCCAACTACAAACTTTACTCACTAACTATCCTACAGTTAAAAAAATGGCTTTAGCTAAACCTGACTTACCCGCTAAAAACCTGGTTTCTCTATTTACATCTTTAGATAATCTCATTACCAATTGGGGTTATACTGTGATTGGGGAAACTTGGGAACAGGTTAATTATAATCCCCAATTACATCAAGCTGATAGTGATGACATTCAAGAGGGGGAATTAGTCTATATCCGTTTTATTGGTTATCAAGATGGTGATAAAGTTCTCTATCCTGCAAAAGTTAGCCGCACTTTACCAGCAGGGTTTAATAATAATTTGTAGGTTGGGTTAAGCAAAGCGCAACCCAACAATCATTTATTTGATCTCGCGCAAAGAATTTATTAATTTTGTTATACCCAACATACTATTAATTATCTATTTGTTTTGTTGGGTTTCATTCTTCAACCCAACCTACTATTAATTATGACAACTATCGCAATTGATTTTGGTACAAGTAATACTGTAATCAGTATTTTAGAGGCTGATACTCAACAACCTAAAAGTTTACGTTTTCCTAATTTATCCCGTGTATTTGTGGGTGTAAATTCTCAAGGTGAAAGAGTAGAATATCCTGTTATTCCTAGTTTAATGTTTATTAAATCAGGTAATAATATTATATTAGGTGACGGTGTGAGAATTCAAAGATTAGGACTTTCTCAAAGTTATCCTCCTGAACGGTTATTTAAAAAGTTTAAACGTGATTTAGCTGGAGATTATCAACCACCAGCAATCCAAATTGATGGTATAAATTATAATTCTGTCTCTATTTCTGAGTTATTTATCCAAACTATTTGGACGGAAATTAAACAGCAAAATGTCGAACCTAGTCATTTAATTTTTACTGTTCCCGTTGGTGCTTTTGAACGTTATTTAGATTGGTTTCGAGATTTAGGTCGAAAATTAAATGTTCCTCAAGTTTCCATTGTTGATGAATCTACTGCTGCGGCTTTAGGATATGCTATAAAACACCCTGGTAAGTTAATTTTAGTAGTAGATTTTGGTGGGGGAACTCTCGATTTAAGTTTAGTTAAAACTGTAATTAATGCTGATGCAAATAATAGTCTACGCGCTGAGGTTTTAGCTAAGTCGGAAGCATACATAGGTGGGGAAGATATTGATGTTTGGATAGTTGATGATTATTTACGTTCTCAAAATTTAACAGCGGAACAAGTAGGAAAAATTGGTTATCAGAATTTATTAGAAATTGCTGAAAGGTTAAAGATTCAATTATCAAAAAATCAATCTGTGGCTGAAAGTTGGTTTGATGATGAATCTTTTATGTCCTATGAGTTAAAAATTAATCGTGAAAAATTAGAGGAAATTTTAGAATATAGACAGTTTTTACAACAGTTACGAAATACCTTAGATGAGGTTTTAGCTTCTGCTTTGCGAAAGGGTATTAGTAAAAATGATATTGAACAGGTTTTATTAGTGGGAGGAAGTTGTTTAATTCCCGCAGTTCAACAACTAATTATATCTTATTTTGGTAAAGCTAAGGTAAAACTAAATAAACCTTTTGATGCTGTCTCTCATGGTGCATTAGCAATAACACAAATTACCGAAATAGATGATTTTTTGCGTCATAGTTACGCGATTCGTTTATGGGAAAGTTACAGCAAAAGTTATATTTATCATCCTATATTTACCAAAGGTACAAAATATCCTTGTCAAAGTTCCCAATGGTTAACCTTACAAACAGCAAATAATGGACAAATAGAAATTCGTTTAGATATTGGTGAATTAGCTGATATGACACAAACGGAAATTGGGTTTGATGCTTGGGGAAGAATGACTTCTAGCACTCTTCAACATCAAGAAAGTTACCGTTCTCTAGATACTCAACATCAACAGGTATGTGTTGCTAAACTTAACCCACCTGGTGAGGCAGGTATTGATAGAATATCTGTGTTATTTGAGGTAGATTCTCGACGGACTTTATTAGCAACTGTCAAGGATTTATTGAGAGGAGAGATATTAGTTGATAAGGGAGAAATTTATAAATTGAGCTAAAATTATAAAAATTATAAGAGAATTATATTCTCATTATATAGGACTCCTATTTGATTTTTGATAGCTTGCGTGGCGTAGCCATACAGAACTCGGTACATACTGAAATCCTTCTTCCCTGTAACCTGTTCCCTGTTCCCTGTAACCTGTTCCCTGTTCCCTGTAACCTGTTCCCTGTTCCCTGTAACCTGTTCCCTATTCCCTGTTCCCTGTTCCCTGTAACCTGTAACCTGTAACCTGTTCCCTGTTCCCTGTAACCTGTTCCCTGTTCCCTGTAACCTGTTCCCTGTTCCCTGTTCCCTGTAACCTGTAACCTGTAACCTGTAACCTGTTCCCTGTAACCTGTAACCTGTTCCCTGTAACCTGTAACCTGTAACCTGTAACCTGTTCCCTGTTCCCTGTTCCCTGTCCCCTGTTCCCTGTCCTCACAGACAACTTTTTCAGCAAGCCCTATCTATCAAACCCTCTAAAACTCGCTGTAAATCAGTCGTCAATTCAGCCACACATTGTCTAGCAGCAACCCGACTGCTTTTATAAACAGGATAACGTTCAGAAACAGAAATTGGTTTACCCACAGTTATCTTCACCCGCTGCTTACCCAATTGGGGACGATTTAAGGTCATATTTCCCTTAATTTTATTAACCATATCCCATAAAAGTAAAGTCGTTTCTGCAAATCTTTCCACTGTGGGTTTTTCGCGGATATAAATCCCCGAAACAGCTACAAAACTCTCAACTAATCTCATGTGCCACATCCGAAAATTTGCTTCTTCAGCAATTCTATCTCCTAAACTTTTCTCAATGGTTGATATTAATTTAAGATCCTTAAAATCTTCCCTAAATATGTAATTCCACCCTGCTTGTTCTACCCGTCTACATCTATCATTCCAATTACCTCTAGATGGTAAATCAAAATATTGTTCAGCAATAAATAAAGCAATATTCATCACAGATTGTAACCGATAAACTAAAGCCTCATTTCTATCTGTAATTTCCCCACTAGTAATTTTTTCATCTGGTAATTTTTGATGATAAAATTTAGTATAAAATTGCTCCATTATCCCTAACAAATGTTCAGCTAAACTTAATAATCGGGGATAAAGTACAGTAAAAGAAGTGTCTGTTTTTTCCTGATTGATCAATAAACCACTGGCAGTTTCTAATTCAGTTAATAAATTTGCTATATTATCCCAAGGCTCATTCTCATAACTATATTTAATCCCAATTGGTAAAATTAAAACTTCTTCATCTCTTCCCGCTTTTTGTAAATCCTCTGCACACCAAAAACCCATCTGGGCTATACCCGGTTCTAAAGGACTAATAATCTCCGATAAACCATTTGTAGCACCTTCGGGGGCAGCAGCCATGGGAAACTGACCATTGATATACAAATCTCGCGCAGAACGTAACCCAGTCCAGTCTGCTTTACCTCGTTGAATGGGAGTTCCCCCCAAATGGGAGATTACCCACCCTACATGAGATCCAGCCCAGAGGGGAATGCCCCGATCATAGATAAAATGAGCATGAAGCGGATATTGTAGCTGTATACCCCCAATTCGTGCTACTTTAGGCAAGATTTGGGACAGTAAATAAGTTAAACAAAGCGGGTCTGCTGTTTGCGGATGACGAAATGCTAACATAAACCGGATTTTACCATCCTGAAATCGTTGATAGCAGTTCGCTAAAGTTTTAACGTTGTTTGCTTCAATGTTGCTAATGGGTGTTTTCCACTTAATCCAGTTAGGTAAAACTAAATGTACAAATTTTAACAATAAAGGGTTAAAATCTGGCGGAATAAATTCTAATGGTGGTTGTGCTTGATACATTTTATTGGTAATAGGTAATGGGTAATAGGTAATAGGTAAACATTTTCTGCACCCTGTTTCCTATTTTCTTCTGACGTGGAAACATTTTAGACCTACGCGATTTGAAAAGTTAGTAAGTAAAGGTAAAGGTAAAAAGAATGCGATTATCACAAATGTTATTTGTTACACTAAGAGATGATCCGGCTGATGCGGAAATTCCTAGTCATAAATTACTACTCCGTGCTGGTTATATCCGTCGCATTGGTAGTGGGGTTTATGCTTATCTTCCCCTAATGTGGCGAGTTTTGCAAAAGGTTTCCCAAATTGTGCGCGAAGAAATGAACGCTACCGGCGCACAAGAATGTTTATTACCGCAGTTACAACCGGCGGAATTATGGCAAGAGTCGGGAAGATGGGATACTTATACTAAGGCTGAAGGAATTATGTTTTCTTTGGTTGATAGAAGAGAACAACAATTAGGATTAGGTCCAACTCATGAGGAAGTAATTACTACTGTTGCCCGTGATATGATTCGTTCCTATCGTCAATTACCTGTACATTTATATCAAATCCAAACTAAATTTCGTGATGAAATTCGTCCTCGGTTTGGTTTAATGCGTGGACGAGAATTTATTATGAAGGATGGTTATTCTTTCCATGCTGATGAAGAAAGTTTGAAAAAAACTTACCAGGAAATGTATACTGCTTACAGTAATATGTTACGGCGTTCTGGTTTAGCTTTTCGGGCTGTGGAAGCTGATTCTGGCGCTATTGGTGGTTCTGGTTCGACCGAATTTATGGTGTTAGCAGATGCGGGAGAAGATGAGGTTTTATATACTGAAGATGGTAAATATGCAGCGAATGTAGAAAAAGCGGTTTCGTTACCAGCGGAAGCGGAAATTTCACCTTTTACAACTTTTGAAAAACGAGAAACTCCCGGAACTGATACCATTGAAAAACTTTGTAGTTTCTTAAAATGTTCTTCTACTCAAGTGGTCAAAAATGTTTTATATCAAACTGTTTATGATAATGGTTTAACGGTTTTGGTTTTGATTAGTATTCGCGGAGATCAGGAAATTAATGAAGTCAAATTACAAAATGAATTAACTAAATTAGCTTCTGGATTTGGTGCTAAAACGATTCTGACTTTAACTGTACCAAATGCGGAAACCCAAGCAACATGGCAAGCTAAATCTTTACCTTTAGGTTATATTGCACCAGATATTAGTGATGATTATATTGCGGTTAATAAACAGGTAAATTCTCAGTTTGTCCGCTTGGTAGATAAAACTGCTGTGGAGTTAAAGAACTTTGTCACTGGTGCTAATACCAGTAGTTTTCACGTAGTTGGCGCAAATTGGGGTGAGCAATTTACATTACCCGCAATAACCGTAGATATTCGTAAGGCAAAATTAGGCGATCGCTCTCTGCATGACCCAAATCAAAGCCTACAAACAGCTAGAGGCATCGAAGCTGGTCATATTTTCCAACTCGGTACAAAATACTCCCAAGCCATGGGTGCAACTTATACCAACGAACAGGGGGAAGAAAAGCCTTTAGTCATGGGTTGTTATGGTGTGGGTGTGTCACGGTTAGCACAATCAGCGGTAGAACAATCCTATGATAAAGATGGCATAATTTGGCCAATAGCGATCGCACCATATCACGCCATTATCACAATTCCTAACATTAAAGATGCCCAACAAATCGCCGTTGCTGAAAAACTTTACACAGAACTTAATCAAG
>LJOT01000761.1 GCA_001672075.1 Anabaena sp. CRKS33 | reverse complement strand
TCCTTGCCCGTTATCGCTGCGGTTTCCATCAAGGAATCCCGAAACTTCTGACTTCTTTCTAACAAGATTTTCTTCACATCGGAATGTTTCATATATCGAGTGATTTCAACATCACTCATTCTTGCTAAAATATTGTCAGCAGCATTAGTATCTGAGTGCATTACGACCCCATCATGTCCGGTAAACTTGTCACCATTTCTACTACCCGTTAAGGTACTAAATCTGGAGTCAAGTTGTGACGTATATGCAGTATTAACACTAACAACCGTGCAACCTACACGGGTTGAAACTTGTTTCAGAGCATTCGCAACTACCCCCTTGCACCATGAAGAAACATTTCTCTTCATGCGTTTTTTCAAGGGCTTTTTGCTTTTTATTGCTTCCGTCAGATCTTCAAAAGCTACCTTGATTGCATCAGTCATCAAGTGATATGTAGCCGTAAAAACTATTGTTTGAATCCTACCTTGAAATGATGTTTCTCGGTTATTCCACTTGATTTTACCGAGGTTATTCCGTTTAATTCTATCGGCTTTGGCACTATTCCCTTTGGCAATAGACTTGTCGAAAACTGATTTGATTTTGTTGCGTTTAACTTGTTTCGCTGTTCTGTAATCAGTT
>LJOT01000148.1 GCA_001672075.1 Anabaena sp. CRKS33 | reverse complement strand
CCTTGTACTGGGTTTCCCTGAAGGGAGAGAACACTTTTAACATAAGGATCAGAGGCTTGCACTATCTCAATCCCAAACAGGACTAAGGGCAGGGTTATCAGCATCGCTATAGTCAAGATAACGATCTGTTGAATCAAGGTTTCAGGTTTTATCAGATGGTTATCCAAAAGAGTTGCTTCTACAGTCTTCAAGTTTTCATTTCCTACACATAGCTTAAATTTTATCAGAAAACGCCGTAATACCCCATCCCTCTATAGGGCAGGGAGCGTCAAATAGTATTTAGATTTAAAACTGCTATGAGACGCGGGATTAATGCCAAATTTGGTAAAATGAAAAACAGGAAACGAATCTTTCAATAATCGCAACAAGGAGCTTTACAGTGGTTGAACCTCTATTATCAGGTATTGTGCTTGGTTTGGTTTTTGTAACTTTAAGTGGACTTTTTTACGCTGCTTATAGACAATATAAGCGTCCTACAGAATTAGGCGGCTGATATTGATTGAGGAGTCAGGGAAGAGGTAAGGAGTAGGAAGGAGGGAGTAGGGGAAATAATTACCCATTCCCAATTACTCATTACCAATTCCCTGCTCTTGATAAAATGTCAAGGCTGTGCTACCATAGCTTTTTTGTCGGCAGATTTCCCAGTTGGGAATTGTTAGCGGTGTCCAATCTTGGTGACGATGTTCCACTGCTATTTCTCCTGGGGAATCTAAAAGCTGATACTGAGCGATCGCTTGTAATACTGGTTCATATAATCCACTAGCATAAGGTGGGTCAAAATATATTCTGTCAAATTTTTGACCTGATAATTTTTTTAACTGTTGGGTGACGTTTCCCCGCAATAGCTGAAATTTTTGTTCTGGCTTGGCTACCCGTTGCCAATTTTCCTGGATAATGGCGCAAGCAAGACTTGACTGTTCAATACCAATAACGACCTTAGCTTCCCTACATAAAGCCTCAGCCCCCATTGCCCCGCTACCCGCGCACAAATCTAGCCAACGACAACCAGTAATTGTTCCCTGCCAAATATTAAATAATGCTTCCCTGACTCGCGCACTCGTAGGTCTGGTATGTTCACCTGGTAAGGTTTTAAGCAGACGATTACCGTAAATTCTCAGACTCATTAGTTATTGGTAATCCGATTTTGGATTTTGGATTTTGGATTTTGGATTTTGGATTTTAGATTGATTCGGGGGATAAATCCCAGGGTTTTGATCATCAACGGCTTATTTGTCATTTGTTAAGCAAAAACTTTTTCGTGGACTTGAGCCACAAAATTAGATAATATTTGCAAGCCAACATTTGATGATTTTTCGGGATGGAATTGTACGGCCATAAGATTTTGATCAGCGATCGCAGCTGTAAAAGTTTGATTTCCATGGGTAACAGTGGCAGCCCGGACTTGGGGATTTGTGGGTTCAACATAGTAGGAATGAACAAAATAAACCCAAGGATCGATAGGTAAATGTTCCCATAAAAGATTTTTTGGTTGCTTGAGTTGGAGTTGATTCCAACCCATGTGGGGAATTGTCATTCCAGGTTCAGAACGAAAACGGCGGACTTTTCCAGGAACAATTCCTAGTCCTGGTAACGTGCCTTCGGCGCTGGATTCAAACAAAATTTGTAATCCTAGACAAATACCCAAAAACGGTTTACCAGAAGCGATAGCATCTTTAATAGGTTTTTCCAAACCACGCGATCGCAAATGTTGTACCGCTGGATCAAATGCTCCTACGCCTGGTAAAACTATAGCATCTGCTTTCGCCAACTCTTGAGAACAATAGGTAACTTGAGGAGTTGCACCAGCTTTTTCTAATCCTTTGCAGACAGAGTGCAAATTTCCCATATCGTAATCAACAACTGCAATCACTGGCATTTAGCTGCTCCTTGTAAATTTATGAGGAAGGGCATTTATTTAATTATTCTAATTCTAAATAATATTTCTTATGCAGAAAAAAAATACTATTAACTTCTTTTGAGATTTGGCTAAGTCAACAAGAGTCAACAGCCAATGACTTGTTACTCGCACTAGCCAAAATGGCTTCACTCTCGGATGATTTAAATTTCTTGCACCGTCTATCTGTAGATGTACAACTGGCCAGTTCTCGCGTTATTGCCAAAATTAATGACATTTTACTTAATTAATGCTCCCGGGCAAAGTCATCAGCTATTGTGACTATGTTGAGGTTTTCTTGGGATTTTATTGTAAAATATGTTCATGCTACGCTGACGTGGGCTTTTATGAGTTCCGTCGTCAATTAGAATACAAGACTCAACTCTATGGCAATAAGTTGATTGTTGCCGATTTTGTTTTGATCATTAACAGCTTGGCACTTTTCTAAAAATATTAACGTCTTTTGGAAAAAATTACTTAATATTATGTTGCCCCTATTACTTTCTTTGGCTCTTGTCCAAGCAAATTTGGTGACATCACCAGAAGAAATATTACAAGTACAATCAGTACGCCCTTTGCCAGGACAATTAGATTCAGTACCAGTATTTAATAGCAATAGTCCAGAATTGGTGTTAAAGGAAGGAATTTTACTTTCTACTTTTCCAGCAGCAGGAAAAAAAGTTACATCAGCCCATTTAAATTTTCCCTTCCGTGGCCAATTTGATATTTTTGCCCATCATGTGACTAAAACTGAGTTACTGGAAAATTTACCTTCTCTTTATTTGGGTATTATTTTACATAACCCTGGTTCTCAACCAGTGACAGTAAATATATTACAAGCTGCTAGTTATTTAAGTCAACCAGATGCCCCATTTCAGGAATTATCATCTTTAATTCCTAATGACTTAGGAACAGTGTTTGCAGGTCCAGGTAGTCGCGTTATGTCTGATATTTTGAGGGGTAGAAGACAGGATATTTTTCCCCCGCAAATTGTCATTCCTCCCGGTCAAAGCCAAATGTTATTAAATTTACCAATTCCTGTTCAAGGGTTAATACCACCTTTGAATGGTCGTTCTACATATCTGCGATTACGATGTAATGGTAATATTTACGCTGCTAGTTTGGCGATGTTTGCCCGTAAAAATATTGATGGTACTGAACGCGCACCTAATTTATCAGAATGGCAAAATTTATTAGATAATGGTGAATTATCCACTCCTAGAGATAAAATCCCCACTCCCATTACAGGAAATAATAAACCGGGAATTTATGGGCGTGTAGCTGGAGTATCAAAAGGTTCTCAATGGCGAGCTTATGTAGTAGATAAACCTAATGGTAGGTATTTAACTATTCCTCAACCTGGTACGGGGTTTTCCTACGGGTTGAGTACCTTACATGGAGGAACTTTAGGCACAAATCAAATTCAAACAGCACCCATGTTAGTCCGTTATCCTGATACGGCTTATTATGCTCATGGTAATTATGGTGTTCAGTATAGTCTCAAGTTGCCTTTATACAACAATACTCAAAATGAACAAGCTGTAAGTGTGACAATTCAAACTCCTCTGAAAGAGAATGAGTTAAGTAAATCAGGAATCCGCTTTCTTGACCCACCTGCGCGTCAGGTCTTCTTTAGAGGAACGGTGCGCTTACGTTATCAAGAACAGGGAAAATGGAAAAATAAGTTTCTACATTTGGTTCAAAGGCGTGGTCAAATGGGAGAACCATTAGTAGTATTGAATATTAAACCAGAAAATACCTCTTTAGTACAATTAGACTTTCTTTATCCACCAGATGCTTCTCCACCACAGGTTTTAACGGTATCAACTCAAAACTCAAATTAGATAGGGTTTTCAGGCAATTTTGCGATAAACCCAAGATAATAATGCAGAAATCGCATTAGTAACTTGAATTTGTTGTCAAAATAACAGATTATTTTCTTGTGAAGTAGTGTATTTTGTCTTAACTTCAGTCTTTTCTTGGTAGTATAAATATGAATACAAGCAGAATAGAATTAGCTAAAGAGACTTTAAAAACGCATAAAGAGAATATGCGAAAAACTCTAGAACATCGCTTACAAGCAGCTATAAACCAAAAGGATGAAAACCTATTGCGTCAGTTAGAAGCAGAAATGCGGGAACACAGTGAACATTCTAAACCTTCTACTGTTAAAGGTGAATTATTTAGTTTTATACGTAACACAATGACTATTAACCATGAAAAAATGGGAAGATAGCTAATTTACTATCTTTCCTGCTGCATTATGATAAATTAGGTCGGCATTAACATGAGTTATAATGGGTAATGAGTAATTACCCATTACTCATTAGGAATTACCCAGCGCTCAAAATTTCATCATCTACAGAAAAATCAACTTCTAATTTATCTTGTCCACTGATTAAATAATCATTTTCCCAAGAATCTTTTAAACCAGAAATTAAATCATATTTAGGTTGCCAATTTAATTCTATTTGTGCTTTATTTATTGATGCGAAGAAGTGCTGTACCCGCATAGGAAAGGATTTGCGTTTACCGAAATCAAACTTTTTAGGATCATAATGGACGATTTTAACATCATCGGCAGATTTACCAGCAGCCACAGCACAAGCACGAGCTAAACCGTCAAAGGTGACAAAGCGATCGCCGGAAATATTATAAATCTGCCCAATCGCTTTTTCATTGCCAATTACTTGTATCATCGCTTGGGCTAGATCTAATACATGGCCTAGCTGAGTCAAGTGCATACCATTACCAGGGATAGGAATGGGACGATTACGAGCAATTCTATCAAAAAACCAACTTTCCAAAGGATTATAATTTTGGGGACCGTAGATATAGGTAGGACGAATAGAAGTAAAGGGGATTCCTAATTGTTTGAGGTAAGCTTCCGTTTCATGTTTACCCTTGTGACGACTTTTAGGATCTACTGTATCCCCTTCCAAATGAGGCATTTGGTCAGATTTGAGGTACACCCCTGCTGAACTCATGTAAACAAAGTGTTTTACCCGTCCTTGGTAGATTTCTGCCAGGGGTTGGGTATCCGCGAGTTCTCTGCCATTATTGTCAAAAACGACATCAAAGGTTTCTTGTGCTAACTTTTCTGGAAGTTGATTTGGGTCCGTGCGGTCGCCTATAATTTGTCCTACGCCTGAAGGTGTGGGATGATTACCACGATTAAACAAAACCACCTCATGTCCAGCCTTTAGCAATAATTGAGTCAAATACACACCAATAAACCGAGTTCCACCAATAACCAAAATTCGCATAACTTCCTAACTCCTAAATAACCAAAAGTGGACTGCGTTACCCTGATCTGTGCTTATCTTTGAGGTTATCAGGTTGTAGTATCATTCTGGAACATCTTTTGCTAGGATTGTATCTCTCATGTAATCTGGAGATTTTCCCACTGCTGAAGAAATAAGACTTATAATATTCTTTTTGGTAACATTGTGAGTAAGTCCCAGGAAAAATCAGTAGTGTGGAATATCACCTGATAAAATTAGCCTAATTACTTCCTACCCATTCAATTTAGCTGTGTCTTTAGAATATGCTTTGGTTCATGAGTGGTTAACCCCTCAAGCTACAGGTGGTTCAGAATTAGTAGTTCAGGAAATATTAAATCACATTCATGCTGATTTGTATGCCCTGATTGATTTTGAATCCAATAATCCCAAAAGTTATTTGTACAAACGTAAAATTGGCACAACGTTTTTACAAAAATTTCCCCAAGCGCGTCAAGGTGTGCAAAAATACTTACCCTTATTGCCCTTGGCCATTGAACAATTGGATTTACGAGAATATGAAGTTATATTATCTTCATCTCATGCGGTAGCTAAAGGAGTCTTGACCACGCCTAATCAACTGCATATTTGTTATTGCCATAGTCCTATGCGTTATGCTTGGGATTTAACATTTGACTATCTCCAGCAAAGCAAATTAGGTCAAGGAGGTATAGGCTGGATAACACGCTACATTTTACATCATTTGCGGCAATGGGACGTAATTAGTGCCAACCGAGTTGATTATTTCATTGCTAACTCTCAACACACAGCTAGAAGGATTTGGCGTTGTTATCGTCGGGAAGCAACCGTTATCTATCCACCAGTGAATATTGACGAATGTTTATTTTCTCCAGACAAAGAGGATTTTTACCTGATAGTTTCTCGATTAGTCAGTTATAAACAAGTTTCCTTGATTATTCAGGCTTTTAATTGCCTAAAAAAACCTTTGGTAGTTATTGGTACAGGTCCAGAAACAGACAAGCTGCGAGAAATAGCCCAACCACATATCCAAATTTTAGGATGGCAACCCGATCATATCGTCAAAAAATACATGGCACGTGCCCAGGCTTTTGTCTATGCAGCTTGCGAGGATTTTGGTATAGCCTTAGTTGAAGCCCAGGCTTGTGGAACACCAGTAATTGCTTATGGCGCTGGTGGTGCGCTAGAAACAGTTAGAGATATTCGCACTCATTATGACACAGGAACTGGTATATTGTTCAAAATGCAAACAGTAGGAGCTTTAGTAGATGCTGTAGAAAAATTTGTAGATCATCGCCATTTGTATAATTATGAGTATATACAAAAACACGCTAATCAATTTTCTCGCCAGGTTTTTGCAGAACGTTATCTGGGTTTTGTTAATGAATGTCGTGAAAAAAGACTTTATCAAAAGTAAAAATCAGCGTTTTTGTATTTGTTTTCTGGGAAGATAACAAATTTTTCCCGAAAATTACTGCCTTTTAGCTTTAAGATCAGGACTATGTGTGGTGTGGATTATAAAGGAGTATGATGACTGCCCAGAGTTCACTCCTCTCCGGCAAACGATACCCGCGAAAGGATAACAGTACATCTATGGCTGTTTTATCAAAACGTGGTCAAAAAGTTAAACAGCTAAAGGTGAAATCCAGAGGTTTATCTTTTCAGGGTTTATACGGAGAGTTTTTAAAACGACTGTTTGATATAGTTTTTTCACTGTCGGTCTTGATTTTGTTTTCTCCTATCTACATAATATTGGCCTTGTTGATAGCCCTAAGCTCAAAAGGTCCGGTTTTTTATGTTCAACAACGAGTAGGCAAAAATTACCGAAGCTTTAATTGTATTAAGTTTCGCACTATGGTCAATAATGCCGACGAAATGCTGGTCGAAATGATGGCAATGTCACCTCAGCTGCGAGAGGAATTTGAAAGCAATTTTAAGCTGAAAACAGACCCAAGAATTACTAAAATTGGTCACTTTTTGCGAATTACCAGCTTAGATGAGTTTCCTCAATTTTGGAATGTTCTCAAAGGGGACATGAGCGTAGTTGGTCCACGTCCTTTAGTAGAGGAAGAATTACCGAAATATGGTGATTATATCGGTCATGTTTTAACAATTCGTCCCGGAATTACGGGTTTGTGGCAAGTATCTGGACGTAATGATATTCCTTATCCCCGACGGGTACAAATAGACCTCCACTATGTCAATTTTAGGAGCTTTTGGCTAGATTTGTGGATTATCTTAAAAACAGTTAATGTGGTGATTATGCCTAAAAATAAGGGGGCTTACTAAGTAATTACGCAGATTTACTGTGGTGGGGCATGATCTTGCCCCAAAAAACTATTTTTGATGCTGAAATTATAAATTTTATTTATCCGCTAGAATGGACAAGACTAAACCAAATTTAATTACTGATGGCAATTAATACATATAATCCAAGGACGTTGACTAAATGATTTGGCAAACATAGCCAGGGTATGCAAGGACTACACTACTTAAAGTTTTGCAACTATCATTAACGATGACTGTATGAACTGAATTAATTACTTGTCAAAGTGTTCTTGATTAAGTATATTTATTCACGGTTAGCTTTTGATAGCATCTTACTTGTAAGTTTACTATTGAATCGGTTTTCTACTTAAATACTAGTTGGAATCAGATTGTTTGTCGTTATTCAACTAGAAACTATGGGGCATTATCATGACACAACCAAAACGCGCTTTAATTACTGGTATTACAGGTCAAGATGGTTCTTATTTAACTGAGCTTTTGTTAGAAAAGGGTTATGAAGTCCATGGGATTATTCGCCGCACCTCTACTTTTAACACAGACCGCATTGATCATATGTACGAAGATCCCCATACCCAAGGGGTACGGTTATTTCTACATTATGGCGACTTGACAGACGGGACAACATTGCGACGGATTTTAGAAGAAGTCCAACCTGTAGAAATTTATAACTTAGGTGCCCAATCTCACGTTAGAGTTAGTTTTGATTCGCCTGAATATACAGTGGACGCTGTAGGCATGGGTACATTACGCTTATTAGAAGCTATCCGTGACTATCAACACCGTACTGGGATTGAAGTGCGTTTCTATCAAGCCGGTTCTTCCGAAATGTATGGTTTAGTGCAAGCAGTCCCCCAAAGTGAAACTACACCTTTTTATCCCCGCAGTCCCTACGCTTGTGCTAAAGTGTACGCCCATTGGCAAACAGTGAATTATCGTGAATCTTATAATTTGTTTGCTTGCAATGGTATTCTTTTTAATCATGAATCTCCCAGAAGAGGTGAAACCTTTGTTACCCGTAAAATAACTAGAGCCGTAGCCCGTATTGTCGCCGGTCAACAAAAAAATATCTTTATGGGTAATTTAGACTCGAAGCGAGATTGGGGATATGCGAAAGATTACGTAAAAGCTATGTGGTTAATGTTGCAACAAGAGCAACCTGATGATTATGTGGTGGCTACAGGAGAAACCCATTCAGTGCGGGAGTTTCTAGAGTTAGCGTTTGGTTATGTTAATCTAGATTGGCAAAATTACGTAGAGTTTGATCAACGTTATTTGCGTCCAGCCGAAGTAGATCTATTAATTGGTGATCCAGCTAAAGCCCAGCAAAAATTAGGTTGGCAACCATCGGTAACATTTCCAGAACTTGTGTCTCTCATGGTAGAAGCTGATTTACAAGCGGTGGGTTGTACTTCCCCCAATGTTAATGGCTTAAAATACCCCCAAGATATTGCTACTACCCGTCAAGCATTAGGATCTCTGCACTTTTAATTCGTATCAAGGATAACAAGATGACAACCTTAGAATTAGAAAATAAACGGATTCTTGTCACAGGTGGGGCCGGTTTTCTCGGTCGTCAAGTCATAGATCAACTTTGTAAAAATGGCGCTGATCGTGATAAAATTACCGTGACGCGATCGCGCGATTGTGATCTACGAGTATGGGAAAATTGCCAACGGGCAGTAGACCAACAAGATATTATCATCCACCTAGCTGCCCATGTGGGAGGTATTGGTTTAAATCGAGAAAAACCCGGTGAGTTATTTTATGATAACTTGATCATGGGGACGCAGTTAATCCATGCGGCTTATCAACAGGGTACAGAAAAATTCGTTTGTGTAGGAACTATCTGCGCTTATCCTAAATTTACCCCTGTACCATTTAAAGAAGATGATATCTGGAATGGTTATCCAGAAGAAACTAACGCCCCCTATGGAATTGCCAAAAAAGCACTGTTGGTACAATTGCAATCTTACCGTCAGCAGTACGGATTTAATGGTATTTACCTTTTACCAGTAAACTTGTACGGACCTGAAGACAACTTCAACCCCAATAGTTCTCATGTGATTCCGGCTTTAATTCGCAAAGTACAAGAAGCCCAAACCAGGGGAGAAAAACAACTTCCTGTTTGGGGTGACGGTTCTCCTACTCGTGAATTTTTGTATTCTACCGATGCAGCACGGGGTATAGTCATGGGAACTCAGTTTTATAATGATGCTGAACCCGTTAATTTAGGAACTGGTTACGAGATATCCATCAAAGACCTAATTACCTTAATTTGTGAATTAATGGAGTATGACGGGGAAATTGTTTGGGAAACCGACAAACCCAATGGTCAACCCCGTCGTTGTTTGGATACGGAAAGGGCAAAAGAGGCTTTTGGTTTTACTGCTGAGGTAGAATTTAGAACAGGTTTAAAGAATACCATTGATTGGTGGCGTGAAAACGCTGGCTAGAGTAGTTTCTCTCGTTCCCAGTATTTCGTTCCCAGTCTCCGACTGGGAATGCCTTCCCAGGGTCTCCGACTCTAGGATACAACAGAAGCCAGAGCCTTCTTAATTCATTCCCATACTCTGTATGGGAACGAGAAAATCTAAAATCTAAAATCTAAAATTGTATCGGCTTTGCAAACAATTAATTCACAACTAACTAAAAAGGAATTGCGACGGGTTTTACTCCAAAAACGCCAGTCTATGACACTATTAGAATGGCAGGAAAAAAGCGATCGCCTCACCACCAACATCCAAAACTCAGTTATATTTAATCAAGCAAAGACAATTCTGGCTTTTTTTAGCTTTCGTCAAGAACCTGATATTAGTTCACTGTATACCAACACTAA
>LJOT01000760.1 GCA_001672075.1 Anabaena sp. CRKS33 | reverse complement strand
CCCATAGCTAATGATGTCAAATATCAAGCCAGCGCCCAACCTTTCTTAGTTTTGGGAATGTTGGTAACTGGTATTGCATTAGGTCATGCTGGAGTTTAATTGTAGAGTGTAATTAGTCGTAAAACCTTTATCCCGCAAGGAACTCAAGTTCCTTGCTAATAGCGAAAGTCATCTCAAGATGACTAAACACTGGGAAAATTCATTAGTCCGTTTTAATGGACTTTAGCTATGAGACAGGGAATTTATTCCCTGGCTTCAGTTGATAGATATCAGCAATAAGTTTTTACCTCCCTACTCGCCTGATTTATCTCCAATTGAGTTATGTTGGTCAAAATTAAAAGGAATTCTTCGTTCTGCTAAAACTCGCACATTCGATGCTCTTGATGAAGCTATTACTGTAGCTATTAATGCTATTACTGATGAAAATGCTATCAACTGGTTTGGTTTAATCATTGTGGGTTATTTTTTGAGCCTATTTAGATAGCTCTTTTTGTGGCGGGTTTGATTGCAAACTGCTGTAATACAGCAGTTTTCATCTATTTAAACCAGACTTTGATTACCTTCTTCCTTTGCGCCTTCCCTACTTTGCGCCTTTGCGCGAAACAAAAACCGTGGTTCAT
>LJOT01000759.1 GCA_001672075.1 Anabaena sp. CRKS33 | reverse complement strand
TACCCAATCTGGAGACTGTTCAAATCTATCTGGGACTTCTCCATTTGCCAGGAAGGGAATATGCTCCCATGTAAAAACTGCTATATCAGGAACAATTGAACGATTACCAAAGCTACACCTCAATTCAGGGAAAGCATAGGCAATTTTTTCAGATTCACTCACCAAATTAATTTGGCTGCCAAGTTTCCCTTGCAGTCGGCTGTGTCTTCCTTTAGACATAGGTTTTTGAATAATATTCCCATCCAAGAACTCTAACGCGGGCTTGGTCTCCGGCATCATTAAGAACTTTTCTAAAGTAATATCTTTTGCAAGATATTTTACGGCACTGATGGTCATATATTTATGATTGGGGTAGCCGACTGTGGAAATCGTTTAAGGGAATTATATCCTATAGTTCAGAACTAGGCAAACGTATAAATTATTTTAAGTAAAATTTCATGAAAGTAGATTATTTGCAACTAATGACCTTATCCACATTTTGCGCCTAATTCCGGGAATGCAACAGTGTCACTAGTAAAACACTTACCTTGTCTATTGCTTAATTAAGCCATTCTCAACCAGCCAAATACATCATCAACAGTTAATTTTAACTCTACTCCCGCCAATACAGGCAGAATATC
>LJOT01000147.1 GCA_001672075.1 Anabaena sp. CRKS33 | reverse complement strand
ATGATTAATGATCACAGCTAAACCGTAACCACCAACCCAGTTAGCAGTCTCAACTTGACCTTTCGCAGCCGCTAAAATTGGTGTTCCTGTGGGCGCACCCAAGTCTGTACCAGCGTGAAAGCGAATATCACCTGTGATAGGATGAACTCGCCAGCCAAACAAAGAAGTAATGGGGGCAGCGATAGCTAGAGGGAAGATCATTCCCGAACCACTACCACCACGATAGGCAATGGTATTAGTATAGGGAACTTCTGGTAATACTGAAGCCAGGGAGAAGTTATAAGATACCGTACTAGTCCGAGGAGCAACATTGCCCTCCATTACTGGTGCTGGTAAACTCCCCACTGGGGGAGCGATAGGATTAGCGTTTACGGTTGTAGTGCTAAATTCCTTAGGACTAGGGAGAAAGGGACGACGATTATAGGTGGCCTTGGTATGACCTGTATAATTGGCGGTATCAGTTCTGTTTTTAATTGCCCTTGACTGCCAATTATTTCGAGTCAAACTAATTTTTTTGTCACCTTTAGGAAGATTTTCAGCAATATTCTTTTGCTGATTGTTATTTACTGTTATGGCTGACCAGGTTGATTTTTTGACAGGGAAAACCGTCGGTAATTTAGCAGTTGCACTTTTTTTCAGCCAATTCGGTGATGATCTTTGCAACTTAGCCACAGGGGGAGTTTGGGTAGTTTTAGCACAAGCACCCGCAGCTAAAATTGTTTGACACCCTTGAGAACGTTCTGTCACTACTACAGAACTTGGGGATTGATAGTTAACTGTGTCGGGATTTTTGTACTCAGTAGGATCAATATAATTGTTGTTGTCATCCTGTGGTTTACTCTCTGTAACTATGATAGTATTTTCAGAGATTTTGTCTGTTTGGGGGACTTCTGGGAGTTTTTTGGCTAGGGAGTCAACTTCCGGCTGTTGAGTGTTTTCAACGCTGGATTTTGCATCTCTAATAGCTTGTATAGCTTTATATCCACTTTTACTACTTAGCCTTTTTTTCAGCCTAGCTTGACGTTCAGAAAAATCTGTTTTTGGTTGTGCTGTTGGTGACACAATAGTTTCTGGCTGGGCTGGTTGGGCTGCTGCTTTTGGCTGGGAATTTTCAATAGTTGGGACAATGTTGTATATTGAACTTTCACTTGCAGCCACAAAACCGCTACCGATAAGACTAAAGCTAGTTAGCAGACAAAGGCTTCGTCCCGGTAGTTTAGAAGCAAAACCTTTACTCATCCCACCTAAGTAAAAATTTTTATGGGCAGATTTATGATGCTGCGTCATTTGTTCTCTTTTTTTGTGTGTAATAAACCTAAGAAAATGATGTCATTAAATGTTGGATGTGTACTATCCTACCAGATGAAACTTAAGCTTGAGGATAACCTAAACTGATTGTACCCGGTTGGCAGCAAATTTCGGGTGTTATTGGTGCTTTTGGATCATCATTTGTCATGTTTAACCGGAGATTACCCTCTTGAGTTACACCAACTACTGTACCTAAAAGATTATTGACATAAACCTGATCACCCATATTTGTGAGGACATCAAGATAGTGAGATAAGAGTATACTTATTCCTTCTGCTTGTAAACACTCTATACCGGAATTAATTCCCAGTAAAACCTTTGAAGTTAGCATTTCTAGGTGATCTATAATCTGATAATTCTGGGAATTTTGCCATAATTTCAGATTAATTCCCGTGGACGGAACTTGATTTTCCCAGTTAATACCAACCCCAATAACGGCTTGAGTGATTTGTCCGTGATTAACTCTGGTTTCCGTCAAAATACCGCCTAATTTGCGACCATTTAATACTAAATCATTCGGCCATTTTATGCCAACCGGTAGACCACATTTTCTTAATTGTGCTGCAATTCCCCAAGCACTGGCTAAGGTAAGTTGATAACTGCTGGTAGCTTCTAGTTTAGGATCTATTGCCATGGACATATATAGACCACCAGCAGGAGACTGCCATTGACGACCCCATTGGCCTCTACCAGCGGTTTGTTGAGTAGCAATAACTACACATCCGGGTTTCTCTCCCTGGTGAATGAGTTGCCATAGGGTTTGATTTGTGGAGGATAATGTGTTAAAAATATGTAGGGAGAAGGGTAAGTCTTGATGCTTATATTCTGCTTTTAAGCTATCTACCAAAAGTTGGCGATTAAATTCCACTACATTCCCCTATAATTCACTTGAAGATTTTTTGGCTTTTGGGCAAATCTGTTTTTCTCGTTGTTCAAGTTAGCATGGAATTGATTGAAAGTTGTTAATTTTCTGTTGAGGTTTGGTTAAAGATGCACACTTGGCATTGGCACAATTGGGAAGGTTTACCCTACCTAACTTGTAATCTCCTAAAACCCTGGCCTCATGGTTTCTTTACCCAACGGTTTTGGCCACGTCTACCTCATGAGTTAACTCAGGCCCTACAACCAGAGGCTTTAGTTTATCGATTAAAACAGGTACATGGTAATACTGTTTTGACTCCCCAGGAAGTTGATCATCATGTTAACATCAGTGATGATGATTTGGCTTTAGCAGATGGTTTAATTAGTCATCAACCTTTACAAGCTGTCTGGGTGGCTTCTGCTGACTGTACACCTGTTTTGATTGGAGATGTCAAAACTGGACAAGTAGCGGCTTTACACGCTGGTTGGCGCGGTACTGCGGCGAAAATTGTCCCAGCGGCTATTAATAGAATGCAAGCCCATGGCACTAATTTAGCAGATTTGCGTGTGGCTATGGGTCCGGCTATTGCGGGTGAAGTTTATCAAGTTGCGGTGGAAGTGGCAGCAGAAATCGGCAATACCATTATACCACATAACGAACCAGAAAAAATTATTGCTGCTCTACATGATTTACCTAATTCACCTTTACTCAGTGATACAGAACCGGGAAAGGTACGTTTGGATGTGCGGCGGGTAAATGCTTTACAGTTGGAACAGTTGGGAGTTAGTTTAGAACAAATTGCCATCGCCCCCTATTGTACTTTCCAAACTCCAGAATATTTCTTTTCTTATCGTCGAGAACAGCAAAAAAAGGTGCAATGGTCAGGAATTGTCAGTTTAGATGATATTACCCAACCGAATTATCACTAAAAGTGTAAGAATGGTTATTTATAGAAAGAAAACTTGCCATTTCCAAAGTTGTTCTATATTGGTATAAACAAACATAACGGGACAAAATCATGACTAATACCCAAACTACTAGCGATATCCAAGCAAAAATTGAAGAAGAAGTTGCAGAAGCTCGCGCTGTATGCGACATTTCAGGTAGTAATTCCGCTGCGTGTGCTGCTGCTTGGGACGCAGTAGAAGAGCTTCAAGCCGCAGCATCTCACCAGAGCAAAGAGAAGCCTAAAAACTCTTTAGAAAAGTATTGCGATGCTAATCCAGACGCAGATGAGTGCCGTCTTTATGAAGACTAAAACCAGCAGTTGTACTTTTTCATAAAGTGACGATTTACTGGAATGTTGAGCCAGACGGGGAATAAACCCCCCGTTTTTCACTTTTGCATAGGATACCAAAACTAACTTTTTTCTGCCATGGCTCAGGACGAGCTACTCTATCAAATATCAAGTTACAAATTTTTCTAGTTTTCTATTGACTTTATGACAGAAGTATGGTTTCGCCCCTATGTTTGGATGGACTATTGGCTAGAATTATTATTTGTGCTGATTATTCCCATAATTCTCCTAATTTGGGCATTTGTGCAAAAATCTGAAGCCATGCAACGCTTATTAATCATTTACTGGCGTGTAGCTAGTCTATTGGCTATTACTATTTATTTAATGATTGGTGGTTTCGGGGTGGGTTTTATATCTGCTTTAATGGCACGGATTCTCATCCCTATTGCGCTATGGTTTTGGGTGGATATCAATGATGAAATTGAGTATCATCCCCAGGGGCCATTAAAACTGGTCTTTACTTCTTGGCGTTGGGCAACAACGGTTTATTGTAGTTTAGGGGCGTTAGCTCTTTTACCTTTTTTACGTTGTGCTTTTTCGGCTAATACGCTGAAAACTCCTTACTGTAGTGTTTGGTTAGAAGCACCATTGGTCTTTAAGGACTATTTCCACCATAAGAGTACACCTGCTTTTCTCGGTTTTCTCGGTATAGTTACTTTAGGATTTTACATAGTGTATTTAAGTTATTTTGTCGCTTTCAAACTCAGTAAGTATGGACGCTCGACTACACATTAATTGTGTCTCATGCAAAGTCGCTCAAAGGTCACTCATGTTAAGATTATGAATAGTCCTATTAGTAAAAGACTGGAAAAATACACAGTTAAAAGACCACAGGAGGTTCTTATTGTGACTGTAGAAATTGACGGTGAAACTGATACAATTGCTGTTTTTAAAGGCTTTTCTAGTTCTTTAATGCGTTCAACTGCTTTTGATCCTGATGTTCCTGTGTTATCAGAGGCTGCTAAAATTATCACTATTGATAGAATAGCTAGTCCTTATAATCCTGAGTCACCCCGTTATCTGGAAAAGGATATTTCTTGGGAAAATATGCAGGTTTTATTGTCGGAAGTTGGTGTTTAGATTAGTCAGGGTTTTCTCAATTTTGAATTGTCACTATGTCCCGTTCTGGATACACTTTACCAGTTTTCGCTTGTGCTGCTGCTGTTGCGGCTTTACATTGGCTACGTTATCGTCAAACTATAAATTCTGTCTCTATAGACTTGCTTGAACCTGCCCAAATAGGAAAAATATTTATTGACCAAGTGGCAGGAATATCAGAAAATCAAGCTTTGGCTATGACTCGCAGTGATCCTGGTGATAATCTGGATTTAACTAAAAATACACCAGTTTGGGCTGTGGTAGAATGGTATGCAGGAGATGGAGAATCGGTAATTATTCAGGGTGGAGAAGGTATTGGTAAAAAAATCAATGATGATGGTAAAGCCGCAATTTATACTTATGCTCAACGGCTAATTCAGGAAAATTTACGGAAATTATTAACAGAGACGGAAAAAATCAAAGTCACAATTATTTTACCAGAAGGGCGATCGCTGGCCATCCGTACTTCTAACTCGGCTTTTGGTGTAGTAGAGGGATTATCTTTACTGGGAACAACGGGTATTTCTCAACCTTTAAGCACACCGGATCAATTGGCGGCTTTTCTGGTTAATCTGGAGGAAAAGGCCAGTAGATTTACCACTTTGGTATTTTGTATTGGGGAAAATGGACTAGATTTAGCCCAGAAAATCGGTATAAATCCTGCACAGTTGGTAAAAACCGCCAATTGGTTGGGACCAATGTTGGTGGCTGCTGATGTCTTGGGTGTTAAAGAAATTTTATTATTTGGTTATCATGGTAAATTGATGAAACTAGCGGGGGGAATTTTTCACACCCATCATCATTTGGCCGATGGTCGTCGGGAAATTTTAACTAGCCATTGTGCTATGCTCGGTTTAAGTGCGACCGATATTCAAACCATTTTTCACAGTCCTACAGCGGAAGCAGCACTAAAACATCTGAAAAACCTTGATCTTAATACTGGTAGTAATTGGGTAAATTTGGTTTATGGTGCAATTGCTGAAACAATTGACATCCGTAGCCAGGTATATATCAATAGCCACAATGAACAAGGTAAAACTAGTATAGCTTGCGGTTGCGTCCTGTTTGACCGCGATCGCCAAATTTTTGTCAAAAGCAAAACTGGTTGTATCTTACTGGAAAAATTGTGCTAAATTAATAAGAATTATCATCTTACCAATTTTAAGTGGGCAAATAGTCACTCCAGAAGCATTAAATTCATCAATTAACTTATCCGTCTTTGCGGTTAATGATAATTGCAATTGACTACTCTAATCTGGCTGCTTGGTCTTAAATTGGTATAAATAACTCAAATAAATATTTTTTTTAATACTAAATTTGCAATTTGAATTTGATTTCGATTTCGATGATTAATTTAACAGTTATGACTATTAATCACAAAAATCATCAAAATCACAGACTGTGACTTTCTATCCTTAACGACACACCTTGGCTACCATGAATACAGCGGTGACTCTACCAACGGTTGAAGTACCTCAAACACAGGAAAATTTGGGGAACCTGAAACAGCAAATAATTGTAATTTTAGACTTTGGTTCTCAATATTCTGAGTTAATTGCGCGTCGTATCCGCGAAACTCAAGTATATTCGGAAGTTCTTTCCTACCGCACCACAGCGGAACAGTTACGTCAACTTAACCCCAAAGGTATTATTCTTTCTGGTGGACCGAGTTCTGTATATAGTGACTTTGCTCCCCATTGTGACTCAGAAATTTGGAAGTTGGGTATACCAGTTCTGGGAGTGTGCTATGGTATGCAGTTGATGGTTAATCAATTGGGGGGGGAAGTTACCAAAGCTGAACGAGGTGAATATGGTAAAGCATCTCTATATATAGATGATCCTACAGACTTATTAACTAATGTCGAAGAAGGTACAACCATGTGGATGAGTCATGGAGATTCAGTTACAACCGTACCTCCAGGCTTTGAACTGCTTGCCCATACCCAGAATACACCTTGTGCAGCGATCGCTCATCACGACAAAAAACTTTATGGTGTACAGTTTCACCCTGAAGTCGTTCATTCCCAGGGTGGTTTAGCTTTAATTCGTAATTTTGTTTATCATATCTGTGAATGTGAACCTACATGGACAACAGCGGCTTTTGTTGAAGAAGCCATTCAGGAAATTCGCGCCAAGGTAGGGGATAAACGGGTATTATTAGCATTATCTGGTGGGGTAGATTCTTCTACTTTGGCCTTTCTTCTGTATAAAGCCATTGGTGAACAGTTAACCTGTGTATTTATTGACCAGGGTTTTATGCGGAAATTAGAGCCAGAAAGGTTAGTAAAGTTATTTAAAGAACAATTCCATATTCCTGTAGAATATGTCAATGCCCGTGAGCGATTTATCTCAGCTATCGCTGGGGTAACAGACCCAGAGGAGAAACGTCGCCGCATTGGACATGAATTTATCAGTGTTTTTGAGGAAACATCCAAGAATCTTGGACAATTCGACTACTTGGCTCAAGGAACACTCTATCCAGACGTGATTGAATCTGCTGATACTAACATTGACCCAAAAACAGGGGAACGGGTAGCAGTGAAAATTAAAAGTCATCACAATGTGGGTGGTTTACCAAAGGACTTGAGATTTAAACTGGTAGAACCGCTGCGGAAACTATTTAAAGACGAAGTTCGTAAGGTTGGTCGTTCTATTGGTTTACCAGAAGAAATTGTCCAACGTCAACCTTTTCCAGGACCGGGTTTAGCAATTCGTATTTTAGGGGAGGTCACTGCTGAACGCTTAAATATTTTGCGAGATGCTGATTTAATTGTCCGTCAAGAAATTAATCAACGCGGCTTGTATAATCAGGTTTGGCAAGCTTTTGCAGTTCTGTTACCGATTCGCAGCGTTGGGGTTATGGGTGATAAACGTACCTATGCCCATCCTATTGTTTTACGGATTGTTACCAGCGAAGATGGGATGACAGCAGACTGGTCTCGGATTCCTTATGATGTGCTAGAAGCTATTTCTAACCGCATTGTCAATGAAGTGAAAGGGGTTAATCGTGTGGTTTATGATATCACTTCTAAACCACCAGGAACTATTGAGTGGGAATAGGTAATTGGGAATAGGTAATTGGGAATTAACAGCTATTAGTTGCCTTTTACCTATCCTTATCAGTAAAATTAAGAATTATGACGTTTTGTTGAGAATATTATGACTGCAAAAGTAGAAATTTATACTTGGTCAACCTGCCCTTTTTGTCTCCGTGCTAAAAGTCTACTGAACAACAAAGGTGTTAATTTTACTGAATATAGTATTGACGGAGATGAGGACGCAAGAGCAAAAATGGCACAGCGAGCTAATGGTAGACGTTCTCTACCCCAAATTTTTATTAATGATAATCACATAGGTGGTTGTGATGATATACACGGTTTAGATCGTCAAGGTAAATTAGATGAGATGTTAGCCTCTTAATTAATCTTAAAAGATTATGTATCAGATCCCCAACTTCCTACTCTCATTTTTCTGTCAGATACATAAATTAATTTGAGAAATCGGGGATCTTGAATATTCTTTGATGTTAAAATTCATGGATAACAGAGGTATAAAGGGTGAAACTGGCTTTTATTATTGATCCTATACATAAACTTGATCCATGTCATGATACCAGTGTAGCACTGATGGAAGCAGGGCAAATTATGGGACATGAAATATGGATAACTCAAGCAAATTTACTGAGTGTAATTGATGGCAAAGCTTGGGCTGTATCGCAACAAGTAGAGTTTGTTCCCGTCAAGTTGGTGGAGGGACGTTGGTTAGCGGTTGATGATTGGTTTAAATTAAGCCCTAGTGTTTTTATTCCTTTAGAAGAAATGGATGCCGTATTTATGCGGACTGATCCACCAATAAATGACGCTTATCTTTATGCTACTTATATTTTGGATTATATTGACCAAAATAAAACTCTAGTCATTAATAACCCTGCTGGTATTCGTAGTGCGAATGAAAAAATGTACGCGCTTCAGTTTCAAGAATGTGTTCCTGAAACCATTGTTAGTGCTGATAAACAGGTTATCCGCGAGTTTGTGGTAGCGAAAGCAGCGACAATTCTCAAACCACTGGGAAATAAAGCTGGAGAAGGGATTTTATTTTTACAAGCAAGCGATCGCAATTTTAATTCTATTGTTGAACTTAGCACATTTCATGGTCAAATTCCCGTCATGGTACAAAATTATTTACCTCAAGCAAAGGAGGGAGATAAACGGATTATCTTACTCAATGGTCAAGCTATAGGTGCGCTTAATCGCATTGCCAGTAGTAGTGATTTTCGTAATAATATGGCAACGGGTGGCACTGTCGCAAAAACTAATATTACTCCAAGAGAAGAGGAAATTTGCACTCATTTAGCCGCAAAACTATGTCAAGATGGGTTAATTTTCGTTGGTATTGATGTCATTGGTGGCTACCTTACGGAAGTTAATGTTACAAGTCCTACCGGAGTCCGGGAAATTGATCGACTTAATGGTACTAATCTTGGTTATCAAGTAATTCAATGGGTAGAAGCGAATATTCATTTGAGGGGAAAATGAGGAATAATTTGATCAATTTCCTCCATGATTCGGAAAGTTTCTATTAAAGAAATGACAATTTTTTGATAATGGTTAATTTCTGGGGTAGATAATTCTCGTTTAGCGTTTTTTCTGTCTTTTAACCATTTATCTAATACTTGATATCCTCCGATTTTAAATTCCCAGATATGTTGAGGAATATCTGTAAAATAACTCTCTTTATTAATATATACTCTTTGCAATTCTGAATGATAAGTAACTTCGCTAACTTGATTATCTCCTATTTGTTGATAAGTTGTCATTAAGGTATTGAGTGTATCAGATTTCATTAAATGTAAATTAACTAATTCTTCTCCTTTGATAGCTAATGAATTAAATAGGTTTTGATTACTAGTTAAGGGAAGACGGGGAAAATCTATTTTCAGAAATTCAGCGTATCTAGTGCGGTATGTAGGACTGTGAAATATAGCATAAGCATAGTAAAAGATTTGTTCTGGTGCGGGTATTTTACCAAGTTTTTCTTTAATAGCTTCTAGGAATTTTGGGGATAGGTTAGGAGTTTTTTCTAGAAAAAGATTTGTTTGTTTATTTTCTGTATTTGGGTAGATATAAAGAGGAAAAACATAAGTTGCTTCTCTACTTTTTAATGATACAGTACAATGTTCTGTGAGAATTTCTGAACAAAATATATGATAAAAACCTGGTTCAACTTGCTGACGACAGGAAAGTAACGCAATATTATTACCTTTTAATAAATGTCCCATTAATTCTTTACGACTATCTCCCCTTTCAATAATCTTAGGATTATAATAAACCCAACGATTATCAAATGGTCTATAAGCATATAGTAGTAGTTTTGATTCAATTTCATCTTGTTTAATATCTAACTTAGCTTTTTCTAAACTCCAATATTCTGTATCTTTGATATTGTACTTTTGTTTTAATTCTTCTAAATTAGTATTTATAGAAATATCATGAAAACGATTTATTAAAGTTTCCCTATCATAGTCAACACATACATTATCTCTTCTAGTTTTCACACCAGCAGCATAAACAGGAAAGATATCATTAATACTCAAATCTCTTTGATATTCATCTTCATAATCAAGATTTTTCGGTGCAAAAAAGTAATTAGGTTCAGTAGGTTTTACTTCTATCCAATTAACATTATCTAAACTTGCAGATTCTAAAAACTTATACTTATCCTCACG
>LJOT01000146.1 GCA_001672075.1 Anabaena sp. CRKS33 | reverse complement strand
AAGAAGATGTTAATTTCATCCTGAAAATCCTGATTCTGACCAAAAATATCATGTATAATTAAACAAATCCTAGTTCTGAAAAAAGATAAAAATATGCAAATTACTATCGAAATTCCTGAAGATATTGGCAACCAACTACAACAAAACTGGCAAGATTTACCACAAAAACTTTTAGAAGCTTTAGCAGTAGAAGCTTATAGAAATAAAATTATGACTGCTGTACAAATTCAACAATTACTAAAATTTTCCTCACTTCAAGAAACTGAACATTTTTTAGAACAATCTCAAATTTCTCTAGATTATCGTCAAGAAAATTTAGTACAAGATAAACAAATAAAAACTTTAGCTGATGCTTTTAACGAACTTCAGCAAATCTGTATTGAAGAAGATTATTCTTTAGAAATTCCTTCTCGTCAAGACCGTCCTAATTTCTTTTTTTAATATCCGCAATGACTTTTTTATGTGATACGAACATTATTAGCGAATTAGTGCGACCTCAGCCTAATCCTGGTGTTTTAATATGGGTGAAAAATTTATCTTCCATAAATATTAGTGTAATTACTCTGGAAGAAATACATTATGGTTTAACATCAAAACCTAACCTAAAAATTCAAAATTGGTTTGATAATTTTATTAAAAATGATTGCCAAATTTTACCTATCACGGCTGAAATTGCTCAACTTTGCGGTAAAATCCGAGGTCAACAAAGATTAAGCGGTAAAACAGTTACCCAAGCAGATATGATGATTGCTGCTACAGCCCAGATACATCAATTAACTTTAGTTACGCGCAATATTCGTGATTTTGATAGTTGTGGTATCCCTCTTTTTAATCCTTTCAGTTAATCTTCAGGATATTTATATTGACACTCCCCGGTCTAAGGACTACAGGGATACACAAAAAAATATTAATATTAATTTAATCCTGAAAATCCTATCTATTTTTGGGGATTAGTAATTGGCAAAATTAACTTTCAAAATTCATCGGACCTAAGTATTTAGTTAAAAAAGGCGAAAAAACCTCATAAATCAAAGTTAGCGGTTTTCCATGATGCCAAAATAAATAATGACGACCCCAAAAAGGTCCTTTTTCCTGAAAACCTGTCTCTAACGCTTCTGAGTTACCATAATAAATACCTTGTACATCTCTATATAATTCAGTCCGTAACCGCGCTAAACTTGCCCAAATTGGCAAAGACTTGTTTTGTAAATATTCATCTACATGACTTGCTTCCCACCAAGAAGCAGCATAATATAAACGTTGACCAGAGGCAGTTCTCACCCACACCTGTCGGCGCACTCTTGGACCTGGTAGCATTTGCATCATAGCAGGTGCCTGATCTGTACTCATACCAATGGGTGACATATCAATCACATCTACCTCTGTAGGTTCACCCGTCAGCAGTTGTACGTGCCGAGTCGGAGAACCATCACCTAAAAGCAGTAATTGCCACGCTGGAGCTAACTGGGTGTGAGGTAAACCTTGTTTAACAACTTCCTCCCCACCAGTCCAAATGGGAGTTAGACAATACCAAGGGGTAGGGAGGATTAAGTTATGTATCGGATTAAAAGTAGTAGTCAATTTTCTTTACAAAAGTACATCTATCTACATACTATAGCAATTTTCATTTCTCTGTACGCCTGGGCGCGAGATAAAAAAATGTGGTTTAAGCTGTTATGCAGCTAAATTGTACAATCCTAATATGGCCTTAATATGGCTAAATATTGTGGTGCGGGCATCCTGCCCGCTATCATCATACAAATAAATTACATTCAGTACAGCCTAGCCATGGAAAAATCGCTGTAATAATTGGAAAAATGCCCCTAGTATTATTTTTCCAACATTAGGGGCGGGTAACTTGTATGTAAAAAATGTATGTAAAAAATGCGGATGGCGAGACTCGAACTCGCAAGGGCTATGCCCACACGCACCTCAAGCGTGCGCGTATACCAATTCCGCCACATCCGCAGGATTTCAACACAGATTAGACTATAACATAAAAAATGCTCAAATACAATATTTTCCCAAAATTTTGCAAATATTTTTTGAATGGGTATGAGACTGACAGAAATATGGCGACAGCAAAGGTGATATTAAAAGGTCTAGTCAAGAAAGAGGCCACATTATCCAATAGTCTGCTAAGAATTATGTTTGGGGATCTCTCGTCACGATTTACAGTAATGCAATAGCTTTATGTCAACAGGATGGGAGAAAATGTGAATCTACTGGTACTGATATCCTAACTAGAAAATGAAATTTGACAAAATATTAATTGCCAATCGAGGAGAAATCGCCCTTCGCATTCTCCGGGCTTGTGAAGAAATGGGAATTGCTACAGTTGCGGTTCATTCCACTGTTGACACAAACGCCCTCCACGTCCAACTTGCAGACGAAGCCGTTTGTATTGGTGAACCCGCCAGCAGTAAAAGTTATTTGAATATTCCCAATATTATTGCGGCTGCATTAACGCGTAACACCAATGCTATTCATCCCGGATATGGTTTTTTATCGGAAAATGCCAAATTTGCAGAAATTTGTGCGGATCATCATATTGCTTTTATTGGTCCTAGTCCCGAATCTATTCGATTAATGGGGGATAAGTCTACCGCTAAAGAAACTATGCAAAAAGCCGGTGTACCTACAGTTCCCGGTAGTGAAGGGTTAGTAGAATCAGAAGCGGAAGGACTAGCGATCGCTAAAAAAATTGGTTATCCTGTAATGATTAAAGCCACCGCTGGTGGTGGAGGTAGAGGAATGCGGCTTGTCCGCTCTGAAGACGAATTTGTTAGACTATTCCTAGCTGCTCAAGGGGAAGCAGGAGCAGCCTTTGGTAATTCAGGCGTTTATATAGAAAAATTTATTGAACGTCCTCGTCACATTGAATTTCAGATATTAGCGGATAACTACGGTAATGTAATCCATTTAGGAGAAAGGGATTGTTCAATTCAGCGTCGCAATCAAAAACTCCTAGAAGAAGCCCCCAGTCCGGCTCTTGACCCCGACTTAAGGCAAAAAATGGGAAAGGCCGCCGTCAAAGCCGCCCAATTTATCCACTACACTGGTGCCGGAACTATCGAGTTTCTCCTTGATAAATTCGGTAAATTTTATTTCATGGAAATGAACACCCGGATACAAGTTGAGCATCCAGTCACGGAGATGATTACTGGTATAGACTTAGTAGTAGAACAAATTCGCATTGCTCAAGGGGAAAGACTCAAACTGACACAAAAAGACGTAGTTCTCAGGGGACATTCTATAGAATGTCGTATTAACGCCGAAGATCCAGATCATGATTTTCGCCCAGCCCCTGGTAAAATTAGTGGTTATCTTCCCCCCGGAGGACCTGGTGTACGGATAGATTCTCATGTATACACAGATTATCAAATTCCGCCTTATTACGACTCCTTGATTGGTAAATTAATTGTCTGGGGACCAGATAGATCCACCGCTATTACCCGTATGAGACGAGCATTGCGAGAATGTGCCATTACTGGAGTCCCGACAACTATTCCCTTTCACCAAAAAATTATGGAAAACTCCCAATTTTTACAAGGTAATATTTACACCAGCTTTATTCAGGACATGAAAATGCAATAACTTGTCCGTTGTCAGTTGTCGGTTGTCCGTTGTCCGTTGTCCGTTGTCCGTTGTCCGTTGTCCGTTGTCCGTTGCAAAAGAATATTTCTCTAACCTGTTCCCTATTCCCTGTCACCTGTTCCCTGTCACCTGTTCCCTGTCACCTGTCCCCTGTCACCTGTTCCCTGTCACTTATATAACATGGTCAGTAACCCTTGCTGACCTAGTAGAATTTCCCTGATAAAACTAAAAATACCCACCCAAATAATCGGGGTAATATCTACACCACCAATAGGTTGAATAAACTTTCGCAACGGGATTAAAAAAGGTTCGGTAGGCCAAGCGATTAGACTAAAAGGCAGACGATTGAGATGGACTTGGGGATACCATGTAAGAATAATGCGGAAAATAAATAAAAACGTCATTACTCCCAAAAATGGACTGAGAACCCAAGCAGTCAAGTTAACACCAGTCATGTTGTTTAGCTACTATCTGTGATAAAATCCAAAATTTGGGCGCAAGTTGAAAAACTTTAAGCTTTGTAACGGATTCTTGCTTTAATTTTAACCATAAGGTGTCATTTTCTTGTGATAATACAAAAACAAAGTTATTGACTTGGGATCATCAATCAAGTAAATACTAAGTTAGATAAATAATCTTGATCGGCTTTTCAAGAAAGTGATCCAAGATTAAAATAAGAATAAACTGTGTAAAAAAGGTCGAAAACTATGACACCCTCTTTAGCAAATTTTCTTTGGAGTCTGGTTTGGGGTACTGCAATTGTCGTTATCCCTGCTACTGTTGGTTTAATTTTCATTAGCCAAAAAGATAAAATCCAACGTTTTTAATCCCTGGGGACTGGAGACTGGGGAAAAATTATCTCCTTTCTCCTCCTTTCCCCAGACTCCTGAATTATTCTATAATATTGTGACTAGTTAAAGTAGTGATAGGCTGTTGAGCATTTAACTTAGGATAAGTAGAAAGTCTAACTCTTGTGAACTGAGTATTCTTGTTCGCACAAGTATCTAAATTAACTCGGATTTTGCTGACTAACTGGAACTCGTTAACATAGATTTAATTTTAGGAAAAGAGTCATGATTAATTTTGGGCTAAACTCAGCCAGTGTTTTGGCTCAGGTAAATTTTGGAGCGAACTCAGCCAGTATTCTAGGAATTTTCTTGGCTGTAGCTGGAGCAGCGCTATACTTTCTTCGTTCTGTTCGTCCTGAACTGTCAAGAGATCAAGATATCTTTTTTGCAGCAGTTGGTTTATTATGTGGTTTTATTCTCGTTTTCCAGGGATGGCGACTTGACCCGATTTTACAATTTGGTCAACTGCTTTTGGTCGGTTCTACGGTATTTTTTGCGGTCGAAAGTATTCGCTTACGTAGTATAGCTACACAACAAGCAAAACGTAATACTCCCATTGTAGATGATGAGCGAGAAGTCAGTAGAAAATACTCTTACTCAGAACGACGAAATTATCAAGCGGAAATGGATGCTGATTTAGAACCCCTACCCTACGAAGAAGAGGAAGCTCCTCCACGTCCAAGAATTCGCGGTAGTCGAGATGACCGTTCTAGCCGTGATGACTATTATGATGAAGCACCTCAACGCAGTTCACAAAGCCCACGGAATAGGGAAAAACCAGATTCAGGCGAAAGAAAGCGTCGTCCTAATTCTGGGCGTTCTGTTAGCCCTTCTAGCCAGGGCTATGAAGATGAAAATTGGGGTTCTGCTCCCAAAAAAGTTGATGATTGGGAAAGTTCTAACTCCCAAGATGAGTTAAGAAAACCACCACGTCGTAATAATACCAGTAATAATCGTCCCCAAGGTCCACAGGATCGTGAAGATGATGTTACTCCCACTCCTAGACCAAGAAAACGTCGTCCACCTAGAGATTCCGTTACCCCTAGAAGACAAGATGATGATGAGGCTATCCCAACTGAATATGTACCATACAATCCCATTAATAAGCCCAATAATGAGCCGGATAATTCCGATTTCGATGACGATATTTAAAATTAAAATCTTGGTATTGACAATATTTGGGGTGGAAGTCGGAAAAACAGGAATGTGAAAACATTTACACTTAGTTTCTGGCTCCAAAAATCAATTTATTGGAGCCTAATTTTGGGAACTACAAATTTACTGGTATCTTGTAATGCTGCTGATATCCCTATGGGAGTGACCTCCCTCAATAGCCGCTATACGGAAGAACAACCTGCTATCAGTGGAAATGGACGTTTTTTGGCTTTGATCTCCAATCGTTCTCGTTATCAGCAATTATTGGTATATGATTTAGAAAATCAAAGTTTTATTCCCACACCGGGGTTAAATCGAGGATCAGTAATTGCAGAAAGTCCCAGTCTCAGTTATACGGGTCGCTATATTTGTTATCTGACCAGTGATCAGGGTAGACCTGTAGTTGCACTTTATGATCGCGCTTCCCAACAGTCACAAATTCTCACTCCTACTTTTCGTGGTTGGGTGAGAAATCCTAGTATTAGTCCTGACGGCCGTTATGTTGTGTTTGAATCTTCTACCCGTGGACAATGGGATATTGAGGTTCTTGATAGGGGTCCAACTATTGAGTTAGATATTCCTAATGGTACAAATGTTTCAATCAAAAATTAAATAGAACTTACGCAAGTGTCACCAAAAATTATCATACCATTTGTTTGTAGTCAGGGCTTTAGCCCTGATCTTATTTTTTTCAGGTCTCCAGGAGAGCAGTTCTCACTACAATCTAGGATATTATGTTGCGTAAGTCCTGTTAAAATTAATTTAATTGAAAATTAAAATTAAAATTTAAAAAATTTTTTTGTCGCTTTGTGCTTCGATGAATTACAAAATATCAATTATTTTATTTTTCTGCTCAAGTCTATTAACTGGGTGTTTTGGCTATCCACGTCTACTCAGTTACCCCTTTGATTCCGGGGGGAGAAGTCTTAATAGTTTTGCATCGGAATTAGACCCGCAAATTTCTGGCCGATATATCGTATTTACCAGCGATCGCAGAGGAAGTCAAGATGTGTATATGTTTGATACATTAACTCGTAATTTAGTAGACTTACCTGGATTAAATTCCTTTGATACAATTGCTTCCCATCCTGCGGCTTCTGAAAATGGTAAATTTATTGTTTTTACTGCGAGTCGTCAAGGAAGAACACAAATTATCCTTTATGATCAAGATGTGCGTCAATTACGGAATTTAGCAGGTGATCTACAAGGAGAAGTCCGCAATCCCACAATTAGCGCGGATGGTAGTAGAATTGCCTTTGAGTACAATAATAATGGACAATGGGACATTTTAGTTTATGACCGATTTGGGCGAAAATTGAATATTCGTCAAGATCCAAGTTAAGGAAAAGTCAAAAAGGAAGAAGAAAATAAATTCTTCCCCATGACTAAATTGCTAATCATCGCATATAATTAACCCTGATCTTGTCCAGAATTTTGTACAGATTCGATCAGAGAACGCACTTGTTGAGTTCCTTGGGAGGGTTCAAAGGAAAGGGGAAATTTACCCCTAACAAGCATTCGTAACCCCAAAGGTGCAATACTAAGTAATCCCTGAAGATCCCGGAAATAATTACCAACTACTTGGAGTCCAAATTGACGTTCATCAATCCAACCACCTTGTTTTACTAAGTCCACTAAAACTTGACGGTGACGAATTGAACGACTGTCACTACCTTGTTTACGCTCCAAAATTTCCTGTTTAATTTTGGTGATTTGCTCCAAGGGAGCAACTTCCATGGGACAAACCGAATCACAGTAAAGACAACGAGTACAACCCCACACTCCTTGATTTCCCGCACTATAGTTTTCTAATCGTTGTTCTGTATTGCTATCACGGGAATCTGCCACCATGCGATATGCTTTAGCCAGAGCATGGGGACCGACAAAATCAGAATTGACTTCAACAGCATTACATTCAGAATAACAAGCTCCACACATAATACAATTGCCCGTTTGATCCAAGAGCGATCTTTCTTGTGGTGTTTGTAAAAACTCCCTTTCAGGAACTTGTCTACCCGCTGTACTGACATAAGGAGCAACCGTCTCCAAATTATGCCAAAAATTGCTCATATCCACAACTAAATCTTTGATTACAGGCATATTCCCCAAAGGTGCTACTGTAATTTCTGGAGTAGTTGGAGACTGATTGTGAGATGATGAAATTTTTTCTAGTCTGGCCAGTTCACCCCCTACATTTTCCTTACAAGCCAAAGCAGAACGGCCATTAATCCTCACAGCACAACTACCACAAATTGTATTGCGACAATTTTTGCGAAATGCTAAAGTCCCATCTTGTTCCCACTTGATTTGATTCAGACAATCCAGGATAGTATTACCTGGTTCTACCTGCAAAAGGTAGGATTTGAAAACAGGGTGAGAATTTTCTTGTTGTCGAGCAATCTTAAAAATAACTTCCATCATGATCAGTCCAAATATTGGGATCAAATCTTTTCTCTTCTCTGATATATCTCAAAAACCATCAGCACAGGTAAGGACGAAGTATGCAGCATTAAGTATAAAAATCGTTTTCTTTTATGCTGAAGTTAACCACAGGCTTTACTCCTTTACCCTTGATCCTTTGCACTGAATAGGAATTTCGTCAAGCCCTAGTTATCAAAATTCTACATCTTTAAATATATAGAAGTGTTACAACCAGTGAAAATATTTGCCAGTCGCCATCAAATACCCCATAGATGTGGTAAATTTATTCTTCCCCTAGACAGACGTAGATAATCTCATGAGAGCTTGGAATTTAACGGTGATCAACAGCGAGGATTTTCTACCCCGCTTTTTGTCTTTGACCACTGATAGCTGCTGTGGCCAAGCCATAGAAATTCCCTTGATTTAACTCATTTTCTCAAGCCAAGCCAATCTCAATCAGATTAACTTTTATAAAAGTCCTGACATTATCCTCTTGAGAGCATCAACCACAGCCAAAATCTCTCCTGCTTTTTACCCGCTTAACTTCAGGGATTGAGAGCAAAATTTAGTGGCAATATAAATTTAAAATTCCCAAAATATTTTGCTATTATTATTTCATGCTACTATTTAATAGGAAATTACGAACTCACAAAATCAGGAACAATAACCGCATAAGCACGGCTAAAACTTCTATGGTTTTCTCACAATCTAGAGACTAGAAAAATCATGTCTCTACTGGTAGAATCAAAGGGTGTATGTTCGTCAGACCACATACAAATACTATGCTGTCTCCAGCTAAAAACGAGAATTAGGTGTAAGCCCATAACTCAAAAGCGGGAAAAGTCAGCATTAAATGTGAAAAACCTGTAATTTATTGGCTCTACAACTTTTTTGGAGTAGAACTAACCTGATTTGTAAAGGTGGCTGGAAGTTACACCGCACTCAGCAGCCCAAAGAAAAAATAATTTAATTTCTGATGGCCAATGATGGTTAAAATCGCGGTAAAATTACTGGAATTAATGTCTGTGGCAGCCATGACTTAGACTACTATTATAGTTATCTATAATAGACTATTATAGTGCTTCCATATCAGCAGAAATTCATCCATCACCCTTCTATCTATCTGCTTCTGAAATCCAGTCCCTAGCTAAAAAGCTCAATACTAGATTCAGAGAAAATTTTTGCGTGGCTAAGGCCAGACTACCCTATCAGTTTGAAGAGATTAAGGAAAATTAGAGCATAATGACTGAAACTGCAACTGCCCCATTAACCGGAAAAACACTACTAGCGAAAGTTAAAGAACTTTCAACTTTACCGCGTCGAGAAAGAGCAAAACAGTGTGGTTACTACACCATTACTAAAAATAGCCAAGTTCGCGTTAATCTCACAGATTTTTATGATGCTTTACTGTCAGCTAGAGGTATTCCCCTTAGTCCAGAAGCACCTAAAGATGGTCGTGGCCGTGAACCGACATACCGCGTGAGTGTACACCAAAATGGTCAAATTGTTATTGGTGCAACCTACACCAAAGCAATGAATTTAAAGCCTGGTGATGAATTTGAAATTAGACTAGGTTACAAACACATTCACTTGATTCAGTTAAGCGAAAGTGAGAAACAATTAATCCAGTCCGATGATGATGATACTGATGAATCAGATGTAGAAGAATAAATTCTTGCACTGATTAGGGATCAATTTCAGGTCAATATTAACGAATTTATCCCTAAAGCTACAGCTAAGTATTAGCTGTAGTTTAATAATTTATGATTTCGGTGAGATAAGACATAAAAAAACGATTTAGCCTCCGCCATGGGTGACAAATTCTGGTAGAGTCTTGATTATTAATCAAGAAATATATTTTTGCGGGAAGTTAGCCGTGTTTTTTATGTCTATTGTACTGTCATTTTTAGAGTCATCGGCCAATATTGTGCTGGAGTTACTTAAACATACACCAGTACTTTTGGTCATGGCTTTTTTTATGATCTGGGTAGGTTGTTGGTTACCATTAGTAGCAATTTTAACTATTACCCGGAATTGGCAAATACACAAATCTTTGCAACCAGAGCAAAAAGTTCCTTTATTGGTGTCTCTCTACTTATTAGTTCCTTTCATTCTCTGGGGATTTCAATGGTTGAACTTGGGTTCTTTTTCTGATTATGGATTAGTAGGAAAAGTTTCTATTTTCCCTTCTTTATTAATTGGTTTTGGCTTGGGTGTTTTCATTTTAGTCATAGTATTCTTTGGTCAAATCCGTCTGGGTTGGTGCTATTTAGAAAAACCTAATATCAAGTTAATACCATCTAGTTTCCTAACAATTTTCTTAGTGGCTTGGTTTGTAGGGGGTATAGAGGAACTTGTATTTCGAGGATTTTTATTGA
>LJOT01000145.1 GCA_001672075.1 Anabaena sp. CRKS33 | reverse complement strand
TAACTACAGTGAAAATTTCTTTACTGCCATTATACTCCAAATTGAATGGGGGTGTGGAGGCTTGTGCTTTGGGATGTCAGCAATTCTGCAAAGTCAAACAACAAGCGCCCAATTTTGGAGAAGGTAATCATTGTCCTTTATCTTCTCACCAAGCGGAAACTTATAACGCCATTATTAACAGCAATGCAGAAATTATATTTAATACCTCTGCTACAGGAGACGGTAAATCATTAGCTGCTTATTTAGCAAGTTTATTAAATAGTGATTTTCAAGTAATATCACTTTATCCTACCATTGAATTAGTTGCAGATCAAACAAGACAAATTGTTGATTATTATGAAAAATTCAATCTCTCAGAAATTGATGATGTAGAAAGTCTTTATGGTGCGAAGTTAGCAGAATTAGTAGAACGGGGGGAAAAGAGTAATAAATTTAAAGAATTACTATTTATTCTTAAACATAAATATGTAATTCTTACCAATCCTGATATTTTCCATTTAGTTACTCATTCTCGCTATATAAATCCTGCTTATAGTCGTTCAGAATTAGCAATTACTTTAGGTAGAAATCCAGATTTATATATAGCTGATGAATTTCATATTTTTGGTTCACATCAAGAAGCTGCAATTCTCAATAGTTTATTACTAATTCGCCATAATCGTCCGCAAAAACGACCGATGCGAGTTTTATTTACTTCTGCAACTCCTAATAAAGAATTTATTAAACTCTTACAAACTGCTGGGTTTAAAGTCACATCAATCGCGGGCGAATATGAAAATAAACCTACACCTGGATATCGGCAAATCTGTCAATCTATCAGTTTAGAATTTGTGCAGTTAGACAGAGATAGTGATTCTTGTAGCTGGTTAATTCAACAAGCTGAATCAATCCGTAATATCTTAAATCAAGAAGGAAAAGGTAGAGGAGGAATTATTCTTAATTCTGTGGCTCTGGTGAGTAGAACTGTGAGAGAATTACAGATTTTAATGCCTGATGTGAAAGTCCGAGAAATTAGTGGCAGAATTGATAAACAAGAAAGAGAAAAAATCCATGATGAGTTAAAAAAATCTCAGCAATCGGTATTAATTGTTGGTACTTCTGCGGTTGATGTTGGTGTAGATTTTCGCATTCATTTATTAATTTTTGAAGCGAGTGATTCTGCCACATTTATTCAGCGTTTGGGGCGTTTAGGTCGTCATCCAGGATTTAATCAATATCAGGCTTTTGTGCTTTTATCTGGTCGTACTCCTTGGATTAAATCGAGATTAGAGGCAGAATTAATTAATTCAGAATATGGTCGTGATCAGTTTAGAGAAATTATTGAAACTGTGTTTAATGCACCTAGAGTTTTTGCTGATTATTCTAAATATTGGGGGGCTTTACAAGCACAAGGAATGTTATTTAATATGACTAATAATCAGGAGAAAAAACAAATAGTTGTAGAAAAATTAAAAGATAGAATATCTGAAGATCTACGTTTGGTTTACGGTGAACAACTGGATAAAAAACGTGGACGTTGGTTTGCTTTAGGTAATGATCAAACAGGAGTAGGTAAAGCGGTACAACAGGAATTGTTAAGGTTTAGAGGTGGTTCTGATTTACAAGCTGCGGTGTGGGATGAAGGACGGTTTTACACTTATGATTTATTGAGGTTATTAGCTTATGCAGAGGTAGAAATAATTGACAAAGAGGAGTTTTTAAAAGCTGCGGTAAATGCTGGTCATCCCCACACAGAATTTCCAGAAAAATATATTCAAGTTTATCTGAAAATTCAAAAATGGTCAGATAAAAGATTTAATATTGAATTAGAAAGCGATCGCTCTAGTGATGAACATCAACTTAAACAATGTACTCTTACTCTTGTGGATAAACTCAATATTACTGGACATCCACAAACAGAAGTTAGTCGTTGTTTAAAGGGGCAAAAATTACTAGCTTTTTTAGTCACAGTTAACCGTAGTCAAAATAATAGTCATTGGGAAATTAGCCGGACTTTGTATTTAAGTCCTACCTTTGGACTGTATAGACTCAAAGATAGTGATGGACAATTTTATGCTTGTGCTTTTAATCAAGATGCTTTATTATTAGAAGCTATCAAATGGAAAATTAGACCTTGTGAAAGAAGTAAACCTTACATTTTTTAAAAACCACAAATACCGTAAGGTGCGTCAGATTTGATTAATCCTAAAAACTAACAGATTATTGATATCTGACCAACCCTACAACTACAAATAAAGTGATTTAACCACTATGCCAACATTACTACAAGCCTTACTGATTGAAACTTTACCAGCAGATACAGATACGATTTTAACCTCATTTATTAACAGTATTTTACCAGTCATGGAAAGAGAATTTGGACTCATTCCTGCTATGGGAGGTTCGGAAATTGTCCACTATCAAAACTTAGTAAAACAAGGTAATAAATTTGCCCATGAAAATGCTAAAAATTGGGCAAGTAGACCTGATCAAAGTTTATTAGTTCATGTTATAAATGGATTATTAATTGCTTGGAATTTAAGTCTTCATTTATCACCACGTCAGCAATTAAAAGATGAAGAAAAGAAATTATTGTGTTTAGGAATTGCATTACATGACTATAATAAATATGTAAGAGGACAAGGAGAAGAACAACCACCACCACAAGCTCATGAAATTGAGGAAATTATTAATTTATGTAGTGAGTTAGGGACAAAATTAAACTTTGGAGAATTTTGGACAGAGTGGCCAGATTATCTGTTAGAAATAGCCTTTTTAGCGCAAAATACCCAGTTTACGGTAGATAGTAGTTCCATTATTCCCCTCTGGGAAAATGAACAGAGACAATTTACTATTCAGGATAAAAGATTAACTGATATTCTACGGCATTTATTAGCCTTTGGAGATATTGCAGTACATATATCTGATCCGGCAGAAATTATCACGACTACAAAAGGGGATAGATTACGAGATCATTTATTTTGGTTAAAGATTTCCAAGAAATTAGTTTATCATCGTTTGCGAGATTGTCGGGGGTTAATTACCAACCAAATCCATAATGCGGTTGTTAATTTTGCGCGTCAATTAGGTTGGGAAGAAATTCTTTGTTTTGCCCAAGGTGTCATTTATTTAGCTCCTAATGATGTCACCACACCAAAATTTACAGATGTAACAACTGCTGTTTGGGATAACTTAATTCATGGAGATGAAGAAAATAATCAAAAAGGACTAGCCACATATTTTCAAAGTGGTGATGTGGGTTTTGTCCGCGATGGAAAAGGTTTAAAAATTGCTCCCCAAACCTTAGAATTATTCACACCCAAAGATTTAATTTGTCAACTTCCTGAAGTTATACAGGTGAAAGTTGCTAATATTAAATCGCCTGCAACACCAAAAAGATTAGAAAAGTTAGATTTAACCGAACCACAAAAACAGTTTTTAAACACTGGTGCAGATATTCGTGCTGATAGATTAGCAGAATTTATCATTTTAGCGCAAAAAGAATTTTTTGCTAATTCTCCAGAGTATATCAACTGGATACTCAATACTTTAGAATTAACTTCAGAAATATCTCCAGAAATGACACAAAAACAAGCTGGTGGAGTTAATTATGGTTGGTATCAAGTGGCGGCTCATTATATTGCCAAACATCCAACATTAGACGAAAATGAACTTAAAGAATCTTTGCAGAAATTAGCTAATCAATTAGCAGATTGGGCGGAAACAAATAAGTTGCTGGTAGAAAATAGTAGTCCTACATATCAGGCATTTATTGATTATTTGTCCCAATATTTAGAAATTTTTACTACTAGTAATCAAACCAGTGATTTTACCCAAGAATTAACAGCTTATACCCAAGCCAAAATTACTAATCAACCTATTTGTTCTCTTAGCAGTGGTGAAGCAACAGCAGAAGAACAATTAGATACTGTAGTTTTGTTTAAACCTCAACAATATAGTAATAAAAATGTCTTGGGAGGAGGCAGAATTAAACGAGGAATATCTAAAATTTGGTCTTTAGAAATGCTATTACGCCAAGCATTTTGGAACGCACCACCTGGAAAATTAGAGGAACAACAACCAGTATTTCTTTATATCTTTCCAGCTTATGTTTACTCTCCTCAAGTAGCTAAAGCCGTGAAAGTATTAGTCACTGAATTTAAACGAGTTAATCTTTGGGAAGTTCGTAAAAATTGGTTAGATGCAGGAATGCAATATCAAGGACTACAAAATTTACCTTGGATAGAAAAAGATGATGTGGAAGCAGGAAGATTTACAAGATTTAAAAAATATTCAATTAAAGATTTGCCATTTATGGCTATGACTTACACTACCACCAGAGGAAAAACAGTTACCGATGCTTGGGTAGAACCTATTTATTTGACCTTAGCTTTGCCTCTTCTGTTGGGTGTAAAAGTCGTTGCTACTAGCAGTTCTAATCCACTTTATGCCAGTGATCAAGAGTTTTCTGGGTCGGCAATTTTAGATGGTGCGGCGGGATTTTGGCAGTTATTTGGTACTCCTCAAAATCTGAGAATACAAGATTTATCACCTGCATTAAATAGGTTATTAATTACCTACAGTTTACATTTAGATAATAGGAGTAAAAAACCCGATGCAAGATGGCAAGCATTAAACGGAACAGTGAGAGATTTAGTAACGGATGTTTTAAATATCTTTGCTATTTCTGATGAAGGCTTTCGTAATAGTAAAAAAGAACCAGGACCAGAAGATGTTAAACGAATTTGGAATTATGCCCAAACCTGGGTAAAAGGAGACACGCAAATGCAGGAAAAACTGAAATTAATCGAGCGAATTGTGACAGAATATCGCCAATTTTATCAAGTAAATGTTGGTGAATCTAGTCACTCAATTCTGTTACCTATTTCTAAAGCATTGGAGGTAATTTTAACTGTTCCTGACCACTTGGAAACTGAGGATATGATCTTACAAGGTGCTGGTCAATTATATGACGCTTTGGAAAGACAAGAACCTTATAAACGTCCATTATTAATGAATAAAACTGTAGAATATTCTGAGCGAAAAAATCAGGAATTAATGGCAATTCATCAGTTTATGACTACCTGTGTTAATGATTTATTCTTGGGGCTTTATAAAGGCGATCGCGCACTGCTCCAAGAAAACCGCAACCGCATTAAATCTGGTGCGGAATTTGCCTATCGTTGGTTAGCTTTACAAGCAAAAAACACTCAAAAACCTGAATCATAAGGAATTAAAAACATGAGCATTTTAAACACTATCAAATCTGAATTTCACACCACTTTTCCTCGATTAGCATCTGGTAAATATGTCCACTTTTTAATGTTGCGTCACAGTCAATCTTTTCCCGTATTTCAAACTGATGGAGTTCTCAATACTGCACGCACTCAAGCTGGTTTAGAAACTCCCGATCCTATCAGTCGGTTAGTGATGTTTAAACGTAAACAAATCACTCCAGAAAGATTGGCCGGAAGGGAGTTATTACGTTCTTTAGGTTTAACTAGCGCTGATTCCGCAGATAAAGACAAATTCTGTGAATATAATGGCGAAGGTTCTTGTAAAAAATGTCCTGATTGTATTATATATGGTTTTGCAATTGGTGATAGTGGTTCAGAACGTTCTAAGGTTTATTCTGATTCGGCATTTTCTCTGAGTGCTTATGAACAATCTCACCGTAGTTTCACATTTAATGCACCATTTGAAGGTGGAACAATGAGCGAAAAGGGAGTAATGAGAACTGCCATTAACGAATTAGATCATGTTCTCCCAGAAATCTCATTTCCCACTGTAGAAACTTTGCGAGATCCAACATTTGAAGGCTTTTTATATGTGTTAGGAAATCTCCTCAGAACCCGACGTTATGGCGCACAGGAATCACGGACAGGAACAATGTCAAACCATATTATTGGTATTGTTTTTTGTGATGGTGAAATCTTTAGTAATTTGCATTTTACCCAAGCATTATATGATGGCTTAAAACCAGATATTAATGCCCCAATTGCTGATATGATCAAAAAATCAATAGAGGTGACTAACAATTTATTGAATAATGAACCAGTGCGGAAAAATCAGGTAATTATGGGTTCTCAATTAACGGATTTATTGACTGAAGTTTCGGCTATTTATCAAGACGAATCTCAGTTAAAAAGTACCATTTCTACCTTATACCAACAGACAAAAGCCTACGCGGAAACCTTTGGTGCAGTAGCTAAAAAGGCTAAAAGTAACAAGTAGGTTGGGTTGACAAAGGAAACCGAACATTTAACCATTTTTCTTCCTGTTCCCTCTCCTTCTAGGAGAGGGTTAGGGAGAGGTCAAAACATTAAGGAAACCCAACATTTAACCATTTTTCTTCCTGTTCCCTCTCCTTGGAGGAGAGGGTTAGGGAGAGGTCAAAACATTTCTAATTACCAAACTCTAAACAATATGATTGTTTACAAATGTGATTTAACTTTACACGATAATGTTTTTTTTGCCAGTCGGGAAATGGGTATTCTCTACGAAACCGAGAAATATCTACACAATTGGGCGCTAAGTTTTGCCTTTTTTGAAACTGCTTATATTCCTAGACCTTATCGCTTAAAAGGTATAAATGCCCAAAAACCCAGTTATTTAGATTCTGGTCAAGAACAAAATCTTTTACATCTAAATGAAGCTGGGATTTATGTTTTTCCGGCTTTACCGATTACTTGGTCCTATCAAGTGAATACTTTTAAAGCAGCCCAAGTTTCCTATTATGGAAAATCTGCACAATTTGGTGGTGAAGGAGCAAAACGCAATTACCCTGTTAACTATGGTAGAGCTAAAGAATTGGCTGTAGGTAGTCACTATCAGACTTATATTATGGCTGGTTCAACTATCAAAATTCCCAAGTGGATTAGATTAGGAAAATGGTCATCTAAAATACGAGTTGAAAATAGCGAGATCACAGATATTAAAGAAAAATCAGGACAATATATTAGCAAACATCCTTTAAATCCTTTGGATTTATCCCTATCAACCAAATTATTGCTTTACAACCGAATTGTTATGCCTCCAGCAAGTTTAGTTAGCCAAGCCCAACTAACTGGAGATTATTATCAGTTACCCGATCAAACTTGTTTACCGGTAGGGGTAGCTTATGGTGCGAGTACAGTTGTATCTTCCTAAAATTATGACTCTACAAAGTTTAGTAATTCAATTAGGTGCTGCTAGTGAAAGCACTATTCCCAGTACATTAGGTAGAGCGATTCATGCTCAAGTTATGGAATGGTTAAATTTAGGAGATCCACAAATAGCAACAGCGGTTCATGATAGTCAAGAATCACCTTTGAGCTTATCAGGATTAATTGGTTATCGTCGCAAACAAGGTATACAACTAGGTGATGATTTTATTGTGCGGATTTCTCTTTTAGATAGTAATTTAATTCAACCTTTGTTAAAGGGTATAGAATTTTCGCACAATAAATCTATTTATTTAGGAAAATGTCCCTTTGTGATTCGTAGTATTTATTCAGTACCAGGGACTCATTCTCTAGTAGATTCCTCCAATTACACCACATTGGCAAATACATCAGTTTCTAGTGATATCACTTTACAATTTCTCTCCCCCACCAGTTTTAAGCAGAATCAAAATATCCAACCTTTCCCATTACCTGATTTAGTATTTAATAGTTTACTCCGACGTTGGAACAGATTTGCACCAGCAGAATTACAATTTCCTCAAGTTGAATGGCAGGGTTTAGTTTCTGCTTTTGAACTGAAAACCCATGCTTTAAAAATGGAAGCTGGTGCGGAAATTGGTACTGTTGGCTGGGTAAAATATCGGTTTCCAGACCCTGAACAAGCCAGAATTGCGTCTGTTTTAGCTAACTTTGCTGTCTTTTCTGGAGTGGGACGTAAAACAGCTATGGGTATGGGACAAGTAAGAATTTAGAATTTAGAATGAAGAATTTAGAATGAAGAATGAAGAATTTAGAATGAAGAATGAAGAATGAAGAATGAAGAATGAAGAATGAAGAATGAAGAATGAAGAATGAAGAATTTAGAATGAAGAATGAAGAATGAAGAATGAAGAATGAAGAATTTAGAATGAAGAATGAAGAATTTAGAATGAAGGATGAAGAATTTAGAATGAAGAATGAAGAATGAAGAATGAAGAATGAAGAATGAAGAATGAAGAATTTAGAATTTAGAATGAAGAATGAAGAATGAAGAATTTAGAATGAAGAATGAAGAATGAAGAATGAAGAATGAAGAATTTAGAATTTAGAATGAAGAATGAAGAATGAAGAATGAAGAATTTAGAATTTAGAATGAAGAATGAAGAATAAAGAATTACCAATTACCCATTACCAAATAAAATGAATGAAGATTATTTACCATTAGCTTATTTAAACGCTTGGGAATATTGTCCGCGTAGATTCTACCTCGAATATGTATTAGGTGAAATGGAAGACAACGAACATATTATTTTAGGTCGTCATATCCACCGCAATATTAATGAGGAAGGCACTTTTCAAGAAGGGGAAACCTTAATTCATCAACAACAATGGGTGTGGTCAGAACGCCTCAAAGTTTCCGGGATTATTGATGCTGTTGAAGAATCTAACGGTCAACTTGTACCTGTGGAATACAAAAAAGGCAAAATGGCGCAACACTTAAATGACCATTTTCAACTTTGTGCTGCGGCTTTATGTTTGGAAGAACGCACGGGACGCACGATTACCTATGGTGAAATATTTTATCATGCCAATCGTCGTAGACAAACTGTGGCTTTTACTCCCCAATTACGACAAATGACAGAACAAGCGATCGCACTAGCTCATGTTGCTAGTCAAAACAAAATACCAGCACCTATTGATCATCCTAAAAAATGTCAATCATGCAGTTTACAGGGAATTTGTTTACCCTTTGAAGTCAAAAAATTACAAGGTCAACTACAAGGTCAAGAATATTAATTATGACTACTCTTTATATCATTCAACCCGATGCTATTTTAAGCAAAGACTATGAAGCTTTTCAAGTAGCTTTAAAACAAGAAGATGGTTCTTGGAAAAAACAAAAGATCGCTGCTCAAACCGTGAACGAAGTTATTTTGATGGGCAATCCCCAAGTCACCGGTGATGCTTTTGTTTATGCTTTAGAATTAGGAATGCCAGTGCATTATCTTTCTAGTTTTGGTAAATACTTGGGTTCGGCTTTACCTAAGTCTTCTCGTAATGGTCAACTGAGATTAGCACAGTATGCAGTTTATCATGATCCTGTGCGGCGTTTGGAATTAGTGAAGACAATTGTTAGCGCGAAAATTCATAATCAATATCATGTTTTGTACCGGCATCATGAAAAGGATAATCCTCTCAAAGAACGGAAAACCCTAGTAAAAACTCAACAAAATATAGATCAAGTTCGTGGTGTGGAAGGTTTAGCAGCTAGGGAATATTTTGCTTGTTGGCAAAGGATGGTAGGTAAACAATGGACTTTTAATGGCAGAAATCGCCGTCCACCTACTGACCCTGTTAATTCTTTACTCAGTTTTGCCTATGCTTTATTACAAGGTCAAGTTATGGCTGGTGTTCACGTGGCAGGATTAGATCCTTATATTGGTTATTTGCACGAAGTTCATCATGGTCAACCGGCAATGGTGTTAGATTTGATGGAAGAATTTCGGGCTTTAATTGCTGATAATTTGGTTTTGTCATTACTGCATAAACACGAAATTAAACCCGAAGATTTTAACGAAAGTTTGGGGGCTTATCGGTTGAAAGATAATGCGAGAAAAACCTTTTTGCAAGCTTTTGACAAGAAAATGAATGATGAATTTAAACACCCTGTTTTTGATTATCGTTGTACCTACCGACGAGCGATAGAATTACAAGCACGGTTACTAAGTCGTCATTTACAGGAAGGTATTCCCTACAAACCTTTATCACTAAGATGACAACTCTGTTTTATCTGATTATTTATGACTTACCTGACAATAAAGCTGCAAATAAACGCCGGACTCGTTTACATAAAATGCTGAGTGGTTATGGTAAATGGACTCAATACAGTGTGTTTGAGTGTTTCTTAACTGCGGTACAATTTGCTCAGTTGCAAACCAAGATAGAAAAATTGATCAAGTCTGATGAGGATTCTATTAGAATGTATGTACTGGATGCCGGGAGCGTGAAAAGAACTATCACCTATGGTTCGGAAATCCCTAGACAAGAACAGTCTATCATTATATAATTAGTACATCAGCTTAAATTTTTGGCAAACCTAGAGCGGGGTCAAAAACCCCAGGGGTCCGCCAAATCGTCAGAACCTTGATAATTAAATAATTTCAGCGTTTTGTTAGTTTCAGTTGGCAGTTCTTCCGAAGCCTGAAATCAGGTTTTTTCAGAGGTCTGCCAAAATCGTCTCTGGATTCCGCCTCCAGCTTATGTTTCAGATGGCGCGG
>LJOT01000758.1 GCA_001672075.1 Anabaena sp. CRKS33 | reverse complement strand
GTGTCAATGAGAAGCAGTACACACCGGATCTTGATATTGTTTCCAAGAATATACCAATAATCGTACCAATAGTTATGTTAAAAATGGTGTCTTATACATCAAACCCACGCTCACCTCTGCTGTTATTGGTGAAGGTGCGGTTGAAGGAAATCCAGCAACAACTATTGATTTATCATCATTGGAACCAGCTATGCAATGTACAGGTGATGCATTCTATGGTTGTTCACGTACATCATCCTCATCGAATTATTTAAATCCAATTCAATCTGCAGCATTACGTACAGCCAAATCTTTTTCATTTAAATATGGTCGTGTGGAAGTACGAGCCAAATTACCACGTGGTGATTGGATTTGGCCCGCTATTTGGTTACTCCCTCGTTGGGCTGAATATGGTCAATGGCCTATGTCTGGTGAAATTGATATCATGGAATCTCGTGGTAATGCACCAGGTTATGCTTATCATGGGTCCGATTATTTTGGTTCAACATTACATTGGGGACCATATTATCCACAAGATCCATTTCAAAAAACACGTGTTGAATATCAATTACCCCCCGGAAAAAAAATTTCTTTTTTTTTTTTTTTTTTTTTTTTTTTTTTTTTTTTTTTTTTTTTTTTTTTTTTT
>LJOT01000757.1 GCA_001672075.1 Anabaena sp. CRKS33 | reverse complement strand
AGCTAAATCTGGGTTGTAGTTTTGCAATCCTTCTAAACTCCGTTTGGAGAAACGATCTACTAAATGAATGTAGACGTGAGCGCCCCAATCTGCACCACCCTCTAGCATACCCACACGCAATTGCGGGAATCGTTTAGTTACACCACCAAAGAACAAGGCTTTGGCAAATGCCTGTGAACCATCAGCAAAGTGACCGATATGGTTGTTCATGTAGTTACTAATGGAGGAACGTCCAGTCCATCCTTGACTACCATAATGGGTGGTGAGAGGTACACCTAATTCAACAGCTTTAGCCCAGAAGGGATCATAGTCGTATTCACTATCTAGACCGAAAAAGTCAATGTAAGAGGCATATTTGCCAATTTCTGGGAATTGATCGGCTGGGTATTTATCAGCGATCGCCTTAATTGGCCGTCTCACACCACCGGGGATATTTGCAACTTTTAAACCCAGTGTTTTTACTGCAAACTCTAACTCCTCAATTGCTTCTTGGGGAGTAGTCATAGGGATACCAGCTACCACGGTCAGGCGATCGCTATATTTGCGGTAAATATCAGCATGATAGTGATTAATTGCCCGTTGCAATAATTGACGATTCTCCTTACTTGCACCAGCTGCAGCTAAG
>LJOT01000431.1 GCA_001672075.1 Anabaena sp. CRKS33 | reverse complement strand
GGGAAATAGTATATAGGTCAAGGGGTTGACTGTGACGATAATATTTCTAAAATCTCGTTTGGCGAAAAATAAAATTCCCTTTGCTACTTGGGACGCTGACATGATACCATAGGGGTTTAATTGACTTTTGAATGGTCCGCAAATTAATTTGCGAATTACACAATTTTGATCTAATCTTTTGAGGGTGATAATATCCCCTAATGCTCTTTTACTCAGTTCATACAAGGGGCTGAAGGCTGGGGAAACTTCTGCTTCTGATGTATTTACCCAAATTTCTTTGGTGGCTTTGTCTTGGGGTCCTCTGACGGTTGCAGAAAAAATATCTATCAATTCTAAGGCGGAAAATGTGTTAATTTGATAGGAGTTATAAATGGCGGTAGAATCTCTATTTCCATAGACATTTACCCCATGATTGATAATGAGAATATCAACTTTTTCTAAACTTTCCTGTAGTTGTGCTTCATTACCCAATTCCCATTTGATAACTTTAACACGCGGTTGAATTGCGATTTTTTCCGGGTTGGTTGTTAATGCCACCACTTTGGCGTTATGCTTTAATAATTCCCCTACTAGTGCTTGTCCTAATGCACCAGAAGCACCTGTTAAAGCGACAGTTTTACCTTTGAGAGAAAGTCCTGTTCCCATAATTTTATCTACTAGGGGAAATACACCACTATAGTAAGCATTAACGTCATCAAAATGATGTCGCCAATGATAACTTCTATTTACCCACCAAACGGAGGGAATTGTTTCTAATGGTCCGGGTAAATGATTGTAGTCTGTATCTATTGTTCCTTGGAAATATCGCAGGGATGCACCGTATAAAAAAGTAACAGCATAAGCGACTCCCAACCATAACCCCCATTGATGTGCTACTAAGGCAATTATTGTTAAGATGATTACTAGTATCACGGATTCGACGATATCGTGATACAATTGGGAGTCTACGTAGGCTTTTTGGGAAATTAAAGTTAAATCCCGTTTATATACAGCATGATGTTTATTATGCCATTTCGCTAACCATGTGACTTGATGACACAAAGCATGATAAGCATCTCTGACAATTTCCGCGAGTAGGAGAGAGGAAAACCCCCAGGTTGTGAATTGGATACAGTTGTTTATTAAAGCTGTATCAATAGTTAAGCTTTGAGCCAAAATCATCATTTTTCTAGTAGTAAGTAGGTTGGTGTTAAAAATTGTCGTTATGACAAGGGAACAGGGAACAGGGAACAGGGAAGAGGTTTTGGGCAACTTTACTTTTCGTTACTTATGTCGGTTTTTTCCGTTCACCTACTTAGCACTTTTTCTGAATTAAAGCAAGTTGTCTGACTGTGTGAGTTTTAAATATTGATCTGTCATTTCTGGTGTGAGAAATTCTATCATGACTCTATTTTCTATCCAAAATTCCATGACATCAAAGAAAGCACGACGACAACGGATAACTCTCCAACCTTCTCTATGACCAATTGCTTCTATTTGTTCTTGGGTAGAATCAACGGAAATGGCTGCATGAGTAGCTGTAAAATTGTTGGGGTGAGAGGTTTCTTGAAACTGACAACTTTGTTCTCCTTCACCAGGTTGGATGACAATTTTTAATGGATAAACTTCAATTCCTGTTCCGTATTTATCGGGAGATAGCATCATGTAACTATCTGAATGAGGAGCGAAGGGAAGGACTTTTCCGCTCATGATTTCGGCGAGAACTGCGGCTGTATGTTGGGGATTTTCAGCAGCAATAGAAAAATGGCGAATCATAAATTCATTCAATTCAATTATTGTGTATTTTTCCTAATCTATTCTAGCAGAATCAATGCTTCTAGCGATCGCTAATTTGGTCAATCAATCGCTGTTCTAATAAATCCAATAATCCATCTATATCTTTTCCTATTTCATGAAAACAGGTTTCTGGTGATGATTTGGGTGCGAATTGGATTAGTTTAATTTCTCCTTTACCAATTCCAATCATGACTACTTCTGTTTCGGGTTTATTATTATCAATAATTCCCAAAATTTCTTGGAGACGATTTTCAACTCGCTCATTGAGTTTTTCTATTTCGCTTTGGGGACAATAGACAAAATGGGGAGTTGGTTGTAAATCAATCCCAATAGTTCCCTGACTATTGCCATTTTCTAACCACAAACCCCAAAAAAGTGCAGCTAGTTCTGGCTGATTGTTTTTGACAAATTTATCTAATTGTCTGCGCCATTTATTGTCTTCTGTTTCTGGTTGGGGAATACTAAACATGATCGTTAATTGGTAATTTTATTTTATGATAATTTTCTCTATTTTAACCCAGATTGCACCAGCCAGAGACTGGTGTAAATGCCATTTTTTTCTAACAGTTGTTCATGAGTTCCTGCTTCT
>LJOT01000144.1 GCA_001672075.1 Anabaena sp. CRKS33 | reverse complement strand
TTCTGAACAAAGTGATGTTGTGATTGATTTTGATGGTTATATTTTTAAAGCCAGTCAATTAGATATAGCTTTATCAAAAGTAATCTTAGATAACGGTAGTTTAAAGCATTTAAACCATGAACTAGAACGTATCAAGAGTCGTGTTCTACCATCTGTTAAAAACCCTGATGATTGGATAAATAATGGTGTAGATTGTCAGATTTTAAAACCTAGTAAAAATTGGCAAAAAGGAAAAATCAGAATGAAAATTTGTTTAGAATTTTGTCCTGACGAACCAGAATCACCCCTTGATGACTTAAGATAAATGAAGCTAGATCATAAATAAAGTAGTCCACGGGGGTGGACTTGGTTTGTTTAGACGTGATTTCTCATCACCTCAATTGTCTGAATCAGGATTTTAGAAAAGGTGAATTTATGTTACAATCAATAATTAACAATATACTTATTAGTATAATTGTCCAAGGTGTTGAAAAATAAAAAGATAAACACCAAACCACATCTTGTAAATCCTCAAATTTTAGATATCCCGATTTAGACAATATAAATCTATGTCAAACAACATCAAAACCAGAATCGAAAAATTCAACAACGGACGCAACCCAGAATTTTTAAAGTTAAAATACAAGAAACTCGCTACTGATCCATTTTATTTCTTTCGCGGAACTTGTCATTTATTTTATGAAGACCTTTCTGAAAATTCCGGGATGAATTTAGCACCTTTAACTTGGATTTGTGGAGACTTACATTTAGAAAATTTCGGTAGTTATAAAGGTAATAATCGGTTAGTTTATTTTGATATTAATGATTTTGATGAAGCCGTTATCGCACCTTGTACTTGGGAAATAGTGAGATTTATTACGAGTATTATTGTAGGTTCTCGTAGCTTGGGAATAGATGAAAAAGAATCTCTAAATTTAAGTGAACTTTATCTCAAAACTTATTCACAAGCTTTGTCCAAGGGAAAAGCTAAAACCGTAGAAAAAGAAACTGCTAAAGGTTTAGTTAAAGATCTATTGGAAAGTTTGAAAAAACGAAATCGTGCTGATTTCTTGAATAAACGTACTCAAGAAAAGAAAGGTAAACGGCGGTTAATTGTTGATAATAAACGGATTGTTCCAGCAACAGCAGCCGAACAAGAAAATGTTGAGAAATTAATTAAAAATTGGCATCATACTACAAATCAAAACGCCGATTTTTATCAAGTTCTAGATATTCAAAAACGCATAGCTGGTACTGGTAGTCTAGGTTTAGAACGTTATATCATCTTAGTAGAAGGTAATGGTTCTCCTGATCAAAACTATTTACTAGATTTTAAAGAAACTCAAGCCAGTTCTTTACAGCCTTATTTACCAGTTTCTCAGCCAGAATGGGAAACTCCAGCTACAAGAGTTGTCGCTATTCAACAACGGTTACAAGGAACTTCTCGAGCATTATTAGAAGCAATAAATGATGGTGATAAATCCTATCTTTTACGAGAATTACAACCAGAAGAAGATGGGGTAAGTCTACAAGCTTGGGATGGAAAATTAGGACGTTTGCAAAAGTTAATTCAAACAATGGCTGAAGTGACAGCTTGGGACCAATTACGCAGTGGAGGGAGACAAGGTTCTGCAATTGCTGATGAATTAATTAATTTTGGTCAATCTTCCCAATGGCATAATTCTGTTTTAGAATATGCGGTTTACTACTCTCAAAAAGTCAACCAAGATTTTCAAGAATTTTGTCAATCAATATAACCCACATTCCTCTTACCTCCGTGTTCTCTGTGCCTCTGTGGTTAGATCAATGCCTTTAAACCACTTAGTTATCCCATCAGCTAAGGTACTCGCCATTTTCCGCTGTGCTTGAGGATTCACTATCTCCTCAAATTCATAGGGATTACTCATAAAACCCAACTCCAATAATACCGCAGGTGCGACACTGGGACGAGTTAAGGCTAAATTATTCCAAAATACACCATAGTTAGGTTTACGGAGATTTGTAACCACGTAATTTTGTAAAAACACTGCCATGCTGTGGGACTGGGGATGATACCAAAAAGTACCAAATCCTTTAGTATTTTCCGCATCACCATTATCCGGTAAAGAGTTATGATGGATAGAAAGAGCGATCGCAGGTTCTTCTTTATTAATTATTTCCTGACGTTCGACTAATGAAACATCACGATCATCTTCTCTGGTCATTACCACTTTAGCGCCGCGCTTTACCAATTCATCCCGTAGCAATTTAGAAATTACCAAATTTACATCTTTTTCTGGATACCCAGTTGGACCAATTGCACCAGATTCTTTACCACCATGGCCTGGATCAAGTAAGATTTTGATACCAGATAGCGGTAGGCGTTTTCTGCTGTCAATATTTGGTGCATGACGCAAAGTCAATACCAGGGTTGTATTGTCATATTTCAGCCTATATCCCCATTGTTGTGACTTTTTGAGGTTGAAGGTGTATTTAACTTGTTGTGGAGTCACCTGTTGCCAATCTAGGCGAGAAATTAGAGGGTCATCATCTAGGCGAATAGTGTCGGTTTGAGCAGTGGTATTGTAGAGAGTCAGGGTAAAGGAATTATTTCCCTGTTCGACACTCACCGGTACAGCCATTTGCAAGGGAAAACGGATTTCTGTTTCTCTAGCTAGTTGACGATATCCTACACTGCGAATTACTGTTTGTGGGGGAACTGCACCAGGGAGAATTTTGGTTTCTTTACTATTAATCCAAGCCCCATAGTCTAAGCGTAACCAATCGCCTTCTGTTCCTGTAGCTGTTGCTCTTGTTCCTTGAGGTAAAGGTGTCAGTCGAGAATGATCTGTACTTGGACCCGTGCGGGCTACACCTGATGCGGCTATTACTTCGACAACTGGTAACTGTACAGGTGCAAGAATTTGAATTTTGCCTTTACCTGTTTCAGTCGTTGTCTGACCATTCAATGTCAAACTAAATTGAGGTTGTCCTAAATCTCCGGTATTGGTAATTGTTGTACAACCTTGGTATTTGGTAATATTATAAATTTTAGCCTGATTGCGCCCGGTTAAAATGCTGGAATTAGCAGGTAATTCAGCTTTTAAAGGCTGCGGTAAAAGATTAACAGTTTGATTAGCTAGTTTGACGGAGACATTAGCTTGGGGAGGTGCAACTGCGCCAAAACAAATCAGTTCTCCTGGTAATCTAGTAATATCAGCCGCAGGTGTCAGAGAATCTTTAGCAAAGCCTAAACCTTGTGGTAATTCTGGTTGAGTAGAAATCCTGTTGACTTTAATTTCACGTTCTTGATTTTGATAACGGATCTTAAACACATTCTCCCCCAACTGCAAGGGAAAACTAGGAGAAAAATGTCCAGCTTTACTGCGTTTAACAGGTTTACCATTAATCAGGATTTGTCCATTTGCGGGTGCTGTACCGATAAAAAATATTTTTTCTGTACTCGTTTGATGGTTTGCTGGGGGATAAACCACTAAAAGTGATGATTGTGCCACAGCAATGGACGGAGTGCAAATAAAGCTAAATACTGCTAATCCTAAAAGTTTTTTCACGGTAAAAATAACCAAAAAAGAATAAACAGACTAATAACGTAAGTTGCTAGTTAGGTAAACTGTCAGAATCAGGATGTCCAGGATTAAAGGATTAACAGGATGAAAACAGAAATTTACTCACCAATTACCAATTACCCATTACCAGGCTCAACCAGATAACTAGCAACTTGAGTTAATATACTATTGCACCATTTTAAACCATTCAGTCACTCCATCAGCCAATATCTTGGCGATTTTTTGCTGTTGTTGAGAGTTGACTATCTCCTCCAACTCATTAGCATTTTTCATAAACCGAAATTCTAATAATACCGACGGTGCAGCACTGGGACGAGTCAGGGCTAAGTTATTCCAAAATACACCAAAAGAGGGTTGAGGAAGTTTATTAACTAGGTAATTATGTAAAAATACCGTGGGGCTATGTGCTTGAGGATGATACCAAAAACTGACTAAACCTCTAGTATTGGCAGTATTACTATTATCAGGTAAAAAGTTGTAATGAATGGAAAGAGCGATCGCTGGTTCTTCTTGATTAATTATCTCCTGACGTTGCACCAAAGAAACATCCTGATCATCTTCCCTCGTCATCACCACCTTAGCACCACGCTTGGCCAACTCATCCCGCAGTAATTTAGAAACTAGCAAATTTACATCTTTTGCGGAATATCCTGTCGGTCTACGCGAACCAGATTCTTTACCACCATGGCCTGGATCAAGTACAATCTTGATACCAGATAAAGGTAGGCGTTTGATCTGGGGAAAATGGGGGGGATGACGTAAAGTTAAAACTAGAGTTGTATTGTCATATCTCAGCTTATAACCCCACTGTTGGAGCTTTTTGAGGTTAAAAGTATATTTGACCTGTGTGGGGCTTACCTGTTGCCAATCTAGGCGAGAAATTAGGGGGTTATCATCTAGGCGAATTGTGTCTGTTTGGGCAGTAGTATTGTAAAGGGTGAGAGTGAAGAAATTATTTCCCTGTTCTACAGTCACAGGAACAGCAGTTTCTAAGGGAAAAATCATTTCTGTGGCTGTATTTAGTTGCCGATAGCCTACACTGCGAATCACCGTCTGTGGTGCAACTGCACCTGCTATAATTTTAGTCTCTTTGCTATTAATCCAAGCACCATAGTCTAAGCGCAGCCATTCACCTTCTTTACCCGTCACCGTCGTCATAGTTCCCTTTGGTAAGGGTGTCAATCGTGAATAATCTGTACCGGGTCCTGTGCGAGTTACGCCTGATTCTGATGTAATTTCTGCAACTGCTAACTGTGCTGGGGACAGAATTTCGATTTTTCCTAACCCAGTTTGAGTTATTCTTTGATCATTCAGTTGTAAATTAAATTCAGGTTTTCCCAGGTCAGCAGCATTTGTGACTGTTGTACAACCTTGGTATTTGCTAAGACTAGAACGATTAGGCTGATTGAAACCTGTTAAAATACTCGAATTAGGAGGTAATTGTGCAAATAATGGTTGAGGTAAAAGGGCAATATTTTGATTTACTAGATTTTGATTTACTAGATTAACCCAGACAGTGGCTTGAGGTGGCGCAACTGCACTAAAACAAATTAATTCTCCTGGTAATCTGGTAATATCCACCGCAGGGGTCAAGGAATTTTTAGCAAAGCCTAAACCTTGGGGTAACTCAGGTTGAGTAGACACTCTGTTAATTTTAATCTCTCGTTCTTGATTTTGGTAACGGACTTTAAATATATTTTCTCCTAATTGCAAGGGAAAACTGGGGGAAAAATGCCCAGACTGGCTACGTTTAATCACTTTACCATTAATTAAAACTTGTCCTGCCGGTGGCGCAGTACCAATAAAAAATATTTTTTCTGTGCTGGTTTGGTAGTTTGTGGGGGGAAAAACTACTAAAAGTGATTCTCGCGCTAATGCAACCCAGGAGGTGAATAAAAAATTAAATGATACTAATCCTAATAATCCTAAAAGTTTTTTCATGGACAAATACAAGGGTTTTCAGAGTAGGAACTGTGGCACAATGGGAAAGATGAAATAAAACATCAATAATTCATCCCGCATACAAGCTTCTAAAATCGTCTACAGAAATTCTCACTAGGGACGAAAATCTATTTTTACAAGTTACTAGCAATTGAAAATACTATGACTAAGTTTATCTTTGTGACTGGAGGCGTTGTTTCCAGTATTGGTAAAGGCATTGTAGCAGCAAGTCTGGGTCGTTTACTCAAATCTCGGGATTATTCTGTTTCCATTCTCAAACTTGACCCCTATATTAACGTTGATCCAGGCACAATGAGTCCTTTTCAGCATGGGGAAGTTTTTGTTACCCAAGACGGTGCAGAAACGGATTTAGATTTGGGACATTATGAACGGTTTACGGATACATCTATGTCTCGCCTAAACAGTGTTACTACTGGCTTGATTTATCAGTCGGTTATTAATAAGGAACGCCGAGGAGACTATAATGGCGGTACTGTTCAAGTAATTCCTCATATTACCAATGAAATTAAAGATCGAATTGTTAGAGTTGCTAAAGAAACTAATCCTGCGGCGGTAATTACAGAAATTGGCGGTACGGTGGGTGATATTGAATCACTACCGTTTTTAGAAGCAATTCGTCAATTACGCAAGGAAGTCGGTCGACGCAATGTTCTATATATGCACGTTACTCTATTGCCTTGGATTGCTTCAGCAGGGGAAATGAAAACTAAACCCACTCAGCATTCTGTTAAGGAATTGAGATCCATTGGTATTCAACCAGATATTCTAGTATGTCGCAGCGATCGCCCCATTCCTGTAGGTTTGAAACAAAAGTTATCAGAATTTTGCGACGTAGCTGTAGAATGCGTAATTCCTGCCCCAGATGCTCGTAGTATCTATGAAGTACCAGTAATTTTAGAACGGGAAGGACTAGCAGAACAGGTCCTTGATTTGTTGCAAATGGAACAACGTCAACCCAATTTACAAGAATGGGAAACTATGGTAGAACGAATGTATACTCCCAAATACAGCGTCGAAATCGCCATTGTTGGTAAGTATGTCCGGTTAAGTGATGCCTACCTTTCCGTAGTTGAATCCTTACGTCATGCTGCTATTGCTACTCACGGTGATTTGCGTCTACGGTGGGTAAATTCCGAAGCCCTGGAAACTGAACCAGCAGAAAACTATTTATCCGGTGTAGATGGTATCATTGTTCCTGGCGGTTTTGGTAGTCGAGGTATAGATGGGAAAATTGCGGCTATTAAATACGCCCGCGATCGCCAAATTCCCTTTTTAGGGTTATGCTTAGGAATGCAGTGTTCTGTCATTGAATGGGCGAGAAATGTCGAAGGCCTATCTCATGCCAATAGTGCTGAATTTGATCCAAATACCCATGATCCGGTTATTAATCTTCTACCGGAACAACAAGACGTAGTAGATTTAGGCGGAACAATGCGCTTGGGACTTTATCCCTGTCGCATACTCCCCAACACTCTCGCTTTCCAACTTTATCAAGAAGAAGTCATTTATGAACGCCACCGTCACCGTTATGAGTTTAACAATGTTTACCGAAACCAGTTATTAGATTCTGGTTATTTGGTCAGTGGTACATCTCCCGATGGTAGACTGGTGGAAATAGTGGAATATTCCCAACACCCATTTTTTATCGCTTGTCAATTTCACCCCGAATTTCAATCTCGCCCCAACGCACCCCATCCTTTATTTAAAGGATTTGTAACCGCTGCAATTTCCCAAGCCCATTCTGCAACTGCTACACCTAAGCCTGTACAAGTTTCTTAATTGTCAGTTGTCAGTTGTCAGTTGTTTATCTATACTTAAACCCCTCGGAAGGCTGGAAACTAAAACACGCAATTGCTATGATTATGGGTTAAATTACCTTAAAATCATCAAAAATGTGTAGTCAGTTCCGACCCACCTTCCGCACCCCCAGGTGTCACAATCGGTGTAAAATTATTATGGTTTCTATTAATAAAATATTGGATTAATCGTTAACACCAAAACAATTGAATCGAGAACAGCGGCGTTATTTTCAGAAAAAACAGTATCAAAAATATGGTTATTGGATGGTAGCACTGGAGCGAACCCAGTGGAAAGGACGAAATATATTTATGGTGACATTGGTACGGGCTGATTTAGCTCTGAACTTAACAAAACTTAAGCCTCATAAACGCCTCTTTTTTTAACAAGGATTTCAGGCTCTATCCCTTATGAAACAAGCTGTTTAGCGGCCTTGTCACCCCTTAAGGAAAATGAGTTTACCAAAATCTTCTTGCTGTTATCAAGTATAGACTTGACAGTAATCAGTGTTTTATTTTATTATCTGACAGTGAAGCAAATTTATAAACCGCTCTGTACCTACCATGCCTATGCCAGCGTCATTTTTGTCAAGTTATAGCAACCGTATTAGGACAAAAGCCTAAAAACCAGTCACAGCGAGCCTTTCAGCTTTAAATTTTGCTATAATTGTCGAATATTGATTATTACTGTTTCTTATGAGTGCAGTAGACTATTTTAATTTGATAATTGTATTCAGTGAATGCAGAGCCGAGTTCTTCCGACGAGTAGACAGCGATGTAGTATACGACAATTGAATAGACATCATGAGCCGAATTAATCACGAAATTCAGTCATAACATCTTAATGTAAAGACGACAAATATGAATCAAGTTAATAATTTGTCTGGAACAACAGTTTGGTTTACAGGCTTAAGTGGTGCAGGAAAAACTACCATTTCCCAAGTAGTTGAACAGGTCTTAAGACGCGAAGGATACCGAGTTGAAAGATTAGATGGCGATATTGTTCGTCAGTTCTTGTGCAAGGACTTAGGCTTTAGTAAAGCTGAACGTGACGAGAACGTAAGACGAATTGGCTTTGTAGCACATCTGCTTACCAGAAATGGGGTGATTGTCTTAATCTCTGCAATTTCGCCTTACCGAGATATTAGAGCAGAAATGCGACAAAACATTAGTCAGTTTGTAGAAGTGTACGTAAATGCGAGTTTAGAAACCTGTGAAAAACGTGATGTCAAGGGTTTATACCGCAAGGCGCGAACTGGGGAAATTAAGAATTTCACCGGCATCACCGATCCTTACGAGCCACCCTTGAATCCAGAAATCACTTGCTACACTGATTGCGAGTCAGTAGATGAAAGTGCAGCCAAAGTAATTCAATATGTCAAGCAAAGAATACATTAACTAATATTACATAAAAATGCAAAAGTTTTGATTTTATCCCCATTATGCTATCGTCAATGATGGAAACAATAGGAGATTCTTTGAATGGATAGTAAGATGTGAGGGAAGACACGCCCTGATCGGTGGAAGTACGGCCGGAATTGGCAGAGCTTGTGCAATTGTTCTAGCCGAGCAGGGAGCCAGTATTACACTAGTTGCGCGGAATGAACAAAAGTTATTAGCCACTCTCAAGGAATTAAAGACAAGCGCCCAACAAAATCACGGCTACATAGTAGCAGATTTTTCTCATCCAGACAGCTTAAAAGAAAAAGTAGATGCCTATCTTCTTAACAAGAAAAATGTTGATATTCTTATTAATAATACCGGTGGTCCGCCACTTAAACCGGCTTTAGAGGCAACAGCAGAAGACTTGAGAATTGCTTTTAATCAGCACCTAATTTGTTCCCATCTTTTGAGTCAAACCGTCATCCCAAAAATGAAGGAAGTTGGCTATGGAAGAATTATTAATATTACTTCCTACACAGCAAAACAACCTTTAACAGATATGATTGTTTCCAACACCATTAGGGGAGCGGTTTCTAGTTGGGCAAAAACCATGGCAAATGAGCTAGGCAGTTATGGAATTACAGTTAATAACGTACTCCCTGGTTCTACTGCCACAGAGCGATTGTTTTCCATCGCAAAAGACAGAATTGAAATGACAGGCCAAAGTGAAGAAAAAGTCATGGACGATATGGAAAAAATTATTCCTCTAGGTCGATTTGGAAAACCAGAAGAAATTGCTTGGGCTGTTGCATTTATTGCCTCTCCTGCGGCTTCTTATATCAATGGAATTAATTTTCCGGTAGATGGTGGTAAAACCAAAAGTTTATAGAATATTGAAAAAATAGTAAACAATTTTCTGTCATTTTGTAATCATAAGGATTATTAAAAGATAATGCTTAAATTCGATCATGTCGCCATTCAAACTCATGACATTGAAAATACGGTTAAATGGTATAAGGAGTTTTTTAACTGTCAGGAAAACTGGGCTTTGAATAAGTTCTCCCCCTTGACAATAAAAAGACTTCCTTCCATTACTCAATTAGTTGAACTTCAGGTTGGTAATTTTAGATTACATATCTTTGATATTAAAGATGATGATGGCATTGTTCCGAATAATGTTCTACAATACCAACATTTTTGTATCGAAGTTTTAACCTTAAATGAATTAGAAGATTTACGCTCACGCTACTGTGAAATTTATCAATCAGGGCGTTATGAGTTTAGGAAAAATGAGCCTGCAACGGATTTAGTGATTGATGATGACGGCATGACCTCATTTTACTGTTACGACATTAACGGTCTAGAATTTGAAATAACCTATAAGCCCTCAATAAATAGCAATAAGGAATTCAAATGAACAATAAAAATTGGCAATTTAGCGATTATCCGTACAATAATAAGATCCTGGATTTACCTGATTGTGAATCATCCCCTAAAGAAGTTTTTAATCACCATTTTCATAGTCATTTCTCTCAAGATTTTCTCTATAGCATAGACAATAATTATGAGAACTGGGAAAACCCGGAACAGAATGAGAGGTTTTGGTTTAGATGGATTACGGGTCATCAAACAATGTTCATATTTTGGTTTTTTCTCTCCTCTGAATGTGGCTACTAGGATTCTTCTACTTTCTGAATGCCGAAAAGCCATTAGCCAAAGCGCTGATGATTGGCCTGGGCTGTCTTTTACTAGAATTCCACAGCGG
>LJOT01000756.1 GCA_001672075.1 Anabaena sp. CRKS33 | reverse complement strand
AAAATAGCAGGGTTTGACTACTCAAGAAAATTATTTGAATCAAAGTATCAACTTTAACTTTAGTCAACCTTTATTAAAAGATTTTGGTTTCCTTAAAACCTAATCATTCTCTATTATTTACGTTAGCATTTCCCTACACTCCCATAAAAACAGAAACTCATTCAATCAAAGACATCAAATCAAAAAATATTTTTATGTTTTTCCGTTTTTAGAAGTAGAAAGGGGTTGACATTTGATTTTAAATTTGTTATCATTAAACGGATAAGGAAGAACTATCTGCTATAAATAGCAGATAATATAGTAGTTATAGTTTATTGACTACAAACTTGCTTTAACGCGAAGCAATTAAGCGGTAATCTTAAATAGGAAGTAATCTTGTGTATTAATACGGGATTGGTGCGGATCGAACGCACGGCCTAGCGCTTAGGAGGCGCTCGCTCTATCCAACTGAGCTACAACCCCAAGGATAAGACAAATAATATCATAGCAGCATTTTCATTGAGACTGCCAATAGTTATCCCAATCACCACCACCAATTTCTAAACCGCACAGATTACTACTTGCATTCAGGATAACCTGAGATTTGCTGCCATTAACTTCTCGCAATTCTAAGTTTAGCTCTCCGAGC
>LJOT01000755.1 GCA_001672075.1 Anabaena sp. CRKS33 | reverse complement strand
TTTGGGTGGGGGTGCAGGTTCGTATTTTTGGGCAATTTTATTAATGCTGGCGGTGGCCTGTTGGGCATCTTGGGCGTTGGGTGTCCCTTGTTGTAAGCGGCGGATAACTTGAGCAATTTCTCCTTTCGCTTGGCTAATTGCTTGTTGAACGGCTATTTCTTGGGAAGCACGTAAATCTTTTTCTCTGGCTTCTAAAGCAGCAGCTTTGTCAGAAACTTCTTTATACAACTGTTCCGCTTGACGCAATAATTTTTGGGCTTCTGCGGCTTTCGTTTCCTGGCTACGGCGTTGGGCTTCTAAACCGGCAATAACTTGATTTACTTCGTCCGTAGCTTCCCCGACTTGGGTTTTCGCTTCTGCTACCACTTCTGGCTTTAATCCTAACCGTAAAGCAATACTCAAAGCGTTGGAACGTCCGGGAATACCCCACAATAGACGATAAGTCGGTGACAAGGTAGTTTCATCAAATTCTACGGACGCATTTTCAAACCGATGATCTTCGTATTTGAGGGCTTTAAGTTCGCCAAAGTGCGTACTAGCCATAGTTAGTTGGGTATGATTAGCGAGATATTTGAGTAAAGCGATCGCTAACGCACTTCCCTCCGCTGGATCTGTACCTGCACCCACT
>LJOT01000430.1 GCA_001672075.1 Anabaena sp. CRKS33 | reverse complement strand
GCTTTAGCGATTTCTCCATCGGCGCGGATAAAAGTTATACCTAAAATTTGGTCACGCACACCACCATAACGTTGACGCAGAGAACCCGTATCAGCAGTAGCAACAATACCACCAATGGTAGCCGATTCTGGGAAGGCAGGATCTAAGGCTAAGGTTTGTCCAGATTTTGCTAAAATTTCCTGAATTTGGGCAAATTTCATTCCTGCTTCCACGGTGACAGTTAAATCACCCACAGCGTGTTCTATGAGTTGGTTAATGCGTTCGGTACTGACAATAATATCAATATTTTTACCTAAACCACCCCAATTGATTTTACTACCGCTACCACAGGCGAGAACACGCCATTGATGACTATTGGCGGTGGTGATAACTGCGGCTAATTCCGCCTGGCTATGGGGATAAACGACGCAAATGGGGTAACTTTTAGAGTCTATACTCTGTTGTAGATTTTGCTTTTGGGTGGGGGCGAGATTTTCCCAGGAGATAACGGCATTTTCGGCGCTGAGAATAGAAGTTAAGGTAGATGCTATGGTATTCATCAATTTACTTTTTATGTCCTGATTATTAATTTAATATTAATTGAACCAAAATAGCACTGCCTGGCCAGCCTTGTCCCATTGTATTTCTTTGATTGATAGTGGTATGGAGGTTGAGGTAGAGCCTCTATGAGGGCATTCCCAGTCTCCGACTGGGAACGAGAAGACGAGAAGATGTGAGATTTTGTTTATTATAAATCTGGTTCAACACCAAGCGCACGCAGTTGGGCAATTAATCTTTCGGTTTTTTGCCTTTCTTGTTCTAACTTTTGTGTTTCTCGTTCAGCTTTTTGCCTTTCTTGTTCAGCTTTTTGCCTTTCTTGTTCAGCTTTTTGTTTTTCCTCTTCTGTGCTGGTTAATATCCAATTACCATCTTGATCATACCAACGTAACCAAGGCATTTCCACAGTTTTATAACTTCCTTGCCACACTCCTAAACCTAATTTTATTTCGGGAATCCAAAACCGAAAATCTGATAAATTTACTTCAGTATAACGAGCGCCTGTTAACTGAAACATTCTAAATTCAGATTTATAACGATCAAAGATAGCGTAATAGGGTACTCTTAAAATTTGTTCGTAAACTTCCCATTTACCAGGAGGTTTTTCAACATCTCTTAATGTTTGCCCTAAGTCTTCTTTTTCTGTTCCTGGTGAGAGTAATTCAACGACAATATAAGGATTAACTGCTTCTTGCCAAACTACATAACTTAACCGCAAATCTTTGTTTTCATACAGATATGGTACACCTAAAACTCCAAACCAATCTGGACGTTTATACCATGAAGGATGACGCAAATCATAATAAAGATTCAGATCACTTCCTGTAAATATTTGGTCGCTAGGATAATTTGGTGGACGGAATGTTTCTGCTAATAATTGTGGTTGGAATAAATGAAATTGATCTGGCAAACCAGGTTCCTCCGGGTCTTCGCTAGGAAGATCATACATTGTCGGTAATGTTTCTTTAGGGGAAAGTGGCGGATTTGTTTGATACATACTTGACAATCCTAAAGATAGAATTTCTATTTCTATTATGTAGTAATATGATTCGGTTTAGAAATGCAATATTCGCATATTATTCCCCGTCTTTTTCCTGTGCTAAAGTCAAAACCTGCACATAAAGCCGCTCGGAAATTCTCATTCCCTGTGCTTGCATTTCATCTAAAACATCCTTAACACTATCCAACAAACCTCGACGCTTCCCTAATAGCAAAATCCCCACAGTCCCAATTAGAGGTAACTTTCGAGCCATAGCAACCTTCCTGGCAGCCCTTTCATCAATTAATAACCCAGAAGCACTAATTTCTTCTGCTAAAGCAATAGCTTCTGACTCTCCTAAATCTAACTTAAACGATTGTTGTAACTCCCTAACCAACTGCTGATTATCTACCATTACAACCTCTAACCAAGGCAAATCCTGAACAAGTTTTGCTGCTGGATGCTCACCTACTTGCAATTCATCAAATACACCTTGGGGAATCACAACTTTACCAAAAAGTTTTGGCAACAAATCAAGATGATCCACTTTTGCCAACTCGCTAATTGGCGTAGTGTCAGAAACAATAATCATTTAAGAAATTTGCTGATTTAAAATTAACTCTGCCTGTTCGACTTCTTGACGTAATTCCTCCAAATTTTGAGAATCATCAAAAATAGAAATACCCCATTTTTTCATCATTTCTATTACCTCTAAACGGGAAACACCAAGAATTTTCCCTGCCCTGCCACTGCTAATTTCTCCTACCTCTAATAATGTCATTACATAACCTTCTTTAGCTTTTTGTAAAGCTTTTTCCTGAACCTCAGCCGAAAGCTGAATACTTTCTAATTG
>LJOT01000429.1 GCA_001672075.1 Anabaena sp. CRKS33 | reverse complement strand
TGCTAGGGTGGTAGTAGCCGCAGTTACGAGAGTATCGGTAATGGTTGTAGTTACAGTTGCTGTACCCAATTGGGCATTGGTAGGAGAAGACAGGGTAAGATTAAAGGTTTCCTGTGCTTCGTTAAGGGAGTCATTGAGAATGGGAATAATGATGTCTTGACTAGTAACACCAGGAGCAAAGGTGAGAGTTCCGCTAGTGGTAGTATAGTCCGACCCTGCTATAGCCGTATTGTTAACCGTGGCATATTGAACAGTAACGGTTTCAGTGCTGTCACCAGACAAAGTCACAGTATAAGTGACATTTTGGGGACTGGTCATACCTTCGACTACCGTTTGGTTAGCGCTCAGGTCAATAATAACGGGTAAATCATTATCAGTAATATTGACTGTGGCACTAGCAGCAGTTCCAACGGTGTAGTCTGTTCCCGATGTGACGGTGAGGATGGCAGTTTCTGCTTCTTCAACAAGAGTGTCATCAATAACGTTCAGGTTGACTAAGGCTGTGCTAGAATTTGCGACAAAGGTGACAGTAGTAGGAATGGTTGTGTAATCTGTGCCATTGGTGGCTGTTCCGGTCAAACTGACGTTAACCGTTAAGCTACTGGTAGTTGGACCTGTCCGGGTGAGGGTGTATTGTCCTGGATTTGGTGTTGTTCCTAGTACAGTTTCGGCAGCATTTTCATCTGTGGCAGCAACGGTGATTATAGGTAAGGTACTCCCACCATCACCATAGATTTTAACGTCATCAACGTTCCAAGAACTTACTGTATATACACCAGCGCTACCAACATTGAACCCGAAACGAATTTGAGTGGAGGCACTCTTGTAGGCACTAATATCAAATTGTTGAGGGGTCCAAGCGTTATCTTGGACTCCTGGACCTCCACCTGAACTCCAGAGATTGACCCAGCTAGAACCGTTGAAGATCTCAACTGTGTTCTGCATATAGGGAGTGTAGTCACTATTGAGCCAACGGGCAAATTCAAAGAACAGCTTATTAGCGGTGCTGGTGTTGATAACCGGACTGGTTAAATAATAGAAGTCGTGCAAAGCTGTGGAGGCATTTCCACCAATAACCACCCCCGCTACACCATTATCGGCAGTGGGAGTATTGTCCGTTCCAGGATCAGGGTTGCCATAAACCTGACCCGTAGAAGTTGTGGCAGAACCGATTTGCCATTCTGTCCCCAGAGTCCAACCCTTCGTGTTATTAGCAAAATCATCGGAGAAGTAAGTAGTAAATCCTTCCTCAGAAACAATAGTTCCCGTTGCTGTATTAGGAGAACCACCAATGTAGCCTGTCCCAGAATTGACAGTTAAAATAACTGATTCGTTATTTTCCTGTACGGTATCAGCAATCGGATCAACCACAACCGTTGCTGTTGTCGCATTAGCAGCAAAGGTGACAGTTCCCAGTTTCGTCGTCGGATTAAAGGTAACACTGCCATTGGTTAAGACATTATAGTCTGCTGGGTCGCTTCCCACCGAGGCGGCGTTTGCTATGCCACTCGCCCCGAAGTTAACGGTCAGGGGAGAACTTAGGTTTAAATTGGTGCGAGTAAAGGTATAAACCAAGTTAGTCGCACCGTCTTCTTGAACAGTGGCAGGACTGACACTGACAGTTACAAAAGGTAAGTTAGCTGCCGCCAAAGCGTTAAAAACATTGAGGCGTTTGCCAGAAACCGTTTTCCCTGCTAAGGCAGAAATCGAGTCACCGGTTTGCATCAAGGTATTTTTAACCTGCTGTGCCGTCCAGGTAGGATTTTGAGACCAGACTAAAGCCGCAGCCCCAGCAACGTGGGGACTGGCCATTGAGGTCCCAGAATAGGTGGCATAAGTGTTGTTAGGTGTGGTGCTGTAAATGTCCTCTCCCGGTGCGCCTAAGTCCACACTGGTCAATCCATAGTTGGAGAACCAAGATAGGTTATCATAGCGATTGGTGGAAGCAACAGAGATAATATTAGCTAAGTTGTAGCTGGCGGGATATTCGGGTGATGTGTCAGTGTTAATAGAGTCATTACCCGCTGCTGCAATAAATAAAGCCCCAGCTTGACCTGCTGCATTAATGGCATCATACAAAGCTTGTTCACTGGGTCCACCTCCCCAGGAGTTGTTGGTTATTTTCACGCCCTTGGCTGTGGCATAGTCAATTGCTTTTATGGCATTGGAAGTAGAACCGAAACCATAATCGTCCAAAAACTTCAGAGGCATAATCTTGGCATTCCAGGCCACCCCTGTTACACCAACGCCGTTATTACCTTTACCAGCAATAGTTCCAGAAACATGGGTTCCGTGGCCATCAACATCACTGGGGTTGTTGTCATTATAAGCAAAGTCCCAGCCGCGAATATCGTCTATATATCCGTTATTGTCATT
>LJOT01000428.1 GCA_001672075.1 Anabaena sp. CRKS33 | reverse complement strand
GTTCCCTGTTCCCTGTTCCCTGTTCCCTGTTCCCTGTTCCCTGTTCCCTGTTCCCTGTTCCCTTGTCATAACGACAATTTTTAACGCCAACCTACTTAAATTTCCACAGGAGGCTAGTAAATGGCTGCAACCGACTTTAAAGACTATTATGCAATTTTAGGAATTACTAAAACCGCCACATCGGAAGAAATTAAACAGGCTTTTCGCAAACTAGCCCGTAAATATCATCCTGATGTTAACCCCAACAACAAACAGGCCGAAGCAAAATTCAAAGAAGTGAATGAAGCTTACGAAGTCTTATCAGACCCAGATAAACGCAAAAAATACGACCAATTTGGTCAATATTGGAAACAAGCCGGTCAAGGTTTCCCCTCCGGTGGTCCTGGTGCTGATATGGGTGGCTTTGACTTTGGACAGTACGGCAGTTTTAATGACTTCTTAAATGAATTATTTGGTGGCGCTGGCCCTCGCAGTGGACGACAAACCGCAGCAGATCCTACTTCCACCGGGAGAACAGGTGGTAGATATGGGGGTTTTAACGATTTTTCTTTTCAAGACGCTGCTAGAACACAGGACACAGAAGCAGTGATTACTTTAACTTTAGGCGAAGCATTTTCCGGTGTTGAAAAACGATTTAGTTTAGGTAGCGAAACTATTGATGTGCGTATACCTGCTGGTGCTAAAGCTGGTACTCGCTTACGGGTTAAGGGAAAAGGCCAAATTAACCATCAGACCCAACAACGGGGAGATTTGTATTTAAAGGTGGAATTACAACCCCATTCCTTTTTCCAAATCGAAGGTGATCATCTCGTCTGCGAAGTCTTAATTACCCCTGACGAAGCTACATTAGGAGCAGCTATTGATGTTCCCACCCCTGATGGTCATGTTAACGTCAAATTACCAGCAGGAGTCCGTTCTGGTCAATCTCTACGCTTACGTGGTAAAGGTTGGCCGCTAACTAAGGGTGGACGCGGTGATCAATTGGTCAAAGTAGCGATCGCTCCCCCAAAAGACCTAAATCCCCAAGAAAGGGAATACTATGAGAAAATCAGGGCTATCCGTACCTATAACCCCCGCAGCCATTTGACACAAGTTAAATTGTAAAGATTCTTTACAATATTCCCCATAAAAATGAGCCAAAATTGTGATTTTGACTTCCCTGTTAATAATTCAGAGTCGTGAAAACTCTGGAAAATGCTTCACCTCCTAGCTTATGGGATATTACCACAGCATAACAGGGCATTTTATTTCTGAGAACACCCCTATTCAAAAATATATACTTACTTCCTCATGATCTACCTTGCGTTTAAAGTTAGGTTCATGGTATAATGGCGAGCAATTGATGATTGCATTCGTTTGGGTGCTAACATCAATTGTTAGGTTTTTTGTATCGTTGTTCCAGTTTACCTATTCGTGGTCAAACTGAAAAAAATAGCATCAAGACATTTGCCTAGAAAACTATTAACTGTAGATAGATTTTCGGAGTTGCTGAAACCAAGTATAAATTCATTTGTAGAGCCAAGTATACCTACTTAGGTCACGTCTCTGCAAATGTTTGAAGATCATCAAAAATCATTTTTATACATCAAATCAGCAACGCCAGATTTTGTCCACCGCATAACAAACATCTTGTGAGGAGTGATATTTTGAATAGCAAAAAGCATTCTGTTATACCAGAAAATAATTGGACACAGTTTATCTACTTGGGTTTGTCTCTCACCCTACCCAGCTTATTCCTGACCACAGCCGTGTCAATTAATTCTGCATCTGCGGCAGATGACATAATAACTGAAAATCAGAACAGTGAATCAAGCATAGATAAAACTGCAAAAGCCACTTCTGTAAATGATACCAAACAGGTAGTCGCGGCCGCAGAATTAGAACCAAAAGTTGCATCTGTTCCTGAGCAAAAACAACCACAGCTAATTGCACAAACAGGAGAGGGTAATCCAGATGATCTTAATAAAATCCGCCAGGAATTACTAATTGAACCCCTGATTAAGATCAAAATAGTGCCACAAGCCAAGCCCACCTACCCACCCGGACTCAGTTTTGCTGGACCGAGTGCTTTCGGGGCTAACATGGGTGACGCATTTGTAGGATTATCAGGAACGACTGCCGGTAAAACGAGAGATGTGATCGATGGTAGTACTAGTCTCGGTTTTGGTTTAGGAGATTCCCAGAAACTAGTTGGTCTGGAATTTGCTTACAGCAACAATAGTATCAGAAAATTTGGAGTTAATGGCAGCTTTGACCTCAAAGCTCACCGCATTGTCTATGCTAAAGGCACCAATCAAGTTGGTGTAGCTGCTGGCTGGAATACCTTTGCCAATTATGGTACTGACCCTACCGGACCTTCCAGTGCCTATGGTGTGGT
>LJOT01000427.1 GCA_001672075.1 Anabaena sp. CRKS33 | reverse complement strand
ATCTCTACAATGGCTGAAAAAAAATCTCTTCCTTTTCTTCTTTGCGTCTTTGCTCCTTTGCGACTTTGCGCGAAATAATTGTCAACTGAAGGCGATAGCGAAGCGCTAGGTAGGAATCGCCTCCGTTCCCAAACGTTTTAATACCTGTAAGACACTATAAAGCTCATTATCAGGATTTACCAAAGAAAACAGCCGTGAATTAGCATATTTATGTTCCAATACCTTTAAAAATAAAAACTCATTACCATTAGTAATCATACCAAAGGTTGGTAGCACAGTTTCCTCATTACCCAACATATAAGCCAAAGCTTGAGGAATTGCGCGTGTCACCGCAAAATCACTCCGTTTTGATTCAATTACCAACAACCAAAGCCGATTTTTTAACACCAAAACATCAATCCGCCCCCGAATAATCGTTCCTTCATCCTCCATTTCTAAGGCCACACCCGTTTCTGTTTCAATCCTAAACGGTTTATGATAAAAACCAGCTAAATCTAACAAGGGCGCAAGTACCACCATCTTCACTGTATTTTCTAGCATTGGGGGATCATCCATCAATTCTAAAAAATTAGCCTTCACCCGATCTAATAAATGTTGCTCTTCTTTGTTCAGAACCTCAAGCCCATCTAACCACTCAGGAAAAAAAGTAGCATCTTCAACGATTTGAATGCCAAAATTTTGCTTTAATTCCCGTAGCGTCACATCCTTGGCCGCAATAGACTGAACCATTTTGATATTTCTCCCGACGAAATTTTAAGCTCAAATCATAGTATAAATCAAATCAACTGTAATAATCCTAAAAATCATAGTATGGCTACGCCACGCTTTGCTATCAGATATTTTTAGCCATCATTTTATCTAACAAAAGACTAACCTTTTTCGCCCTTTCTGGTTGACGCTGTTTTTGCAATAACTCTTTTGCTTGTAATAGATTTGCTTTTGCTGCTGCTTCCTGCTGTTCCTGCATGAGAATATTTGCTAAACGTAAATAAGCATCAGGATTTTTAGGACTGCTATCAATTACTTCACAAAATAACGCTTTGGCTGCGGTAATTTGTCCCTTCTGATTTAAAATATCTCCTAACAACAAACGTACCATATCATTAGTAGAATTGATAGCAATAACTTTTCTCAAAGCTATTTCGGCATTTTCAAAATCTTTGGCTTGATAAAAATTGATACCTTGCTGAAATAAATTAGAGGTAATCAATGTTTTGATACTCAAATAACCAAGAATAGCCAGACCAACAATGACTACAAAAATTGCGAAAATATTAGATGAAGTAGATGAAATAGAAAATGTTTCTAACATGATTTTCAGGTAAATTTTAAGCTAATAAACAAGAGACGGGAAAAAGTAGATACTCAATGAAAAACAATTTCCAGATAAATTGATAGAAATCAGTAATGGCTTTTTTGTCTTGTAAATCAACTCCTGCACCTTGCCACCATAAGACAATTAAAGTTAATGTATGGGTAATTAAAACAAAAATAGTGTTAACTTCCGCAAGATGAAATAATCCTACTAAAATCATGCCTCCATAACAGATTGTTAATACCCAAAGTGCGAGATTAAATACTTTTTGTTGTCCGAGTTGGAGGGTAAAAGTTGTGATATTGTAGACCCTATCTCCTTCCATATCAGGAATATCTTTGAAAATTGCGATCGCAAATGTAAATACTAAGATAAAAATCGTTAAAACCCAAACCGCACTGGGAATACCTTGGCTTCTTTGCAATACCCAGCTAAAATGCAAAAACAGACCTAAATTAACAATCGTTCCCCGCACGGAAAAAATACATAAAGCAGCCCAAAAAGGAAACTGTTTTAACCGAATTGGTGGTAAAGAATAAGCCGTACCAATTGCTAAACTTATTGTTACCATTCCCATTAAAAAAGGTCCAGTTAGCCATGCTACAGCCAAAGCCAAAATACCAGTAATAATAACAATTAATTGTCCTTGTCCTTTGGTAAATTCTCCCGCAGCTAAAGGTAAATCAGGTTTATTGATTTTATCAATATCAATATCTTCCAATTGATTCAAACCAACAATATAAATATTACCACTTATACAAGCAATCCATGTTGCTAAAATTTGACCGATATGCAAACCAGAAAAACTTGTAGAAGTGACACCCAAGGTAATTAAATATAAACCCAAAACACTCAAACTTGTTCCCATAATTGTATGGGGACGGGAAAATTTCCAAAAAGAATAAAACCAACTTTTTGGAGAAATAGCAGAACTTTGTTGATAAAATTGATTCATTTTTTGCTCTTTTTCTAAATTCTAAATTCTAAATTCTAAATTCTAAATTCTAAATTCTAAATTCTAAATTCTAAATTCTAAATTCTAAATTCTAAATTCTAAATTCTA
>LJOT01000754.1 GCA_001672075.1 Anabaena sp. CRKS33 | reverse complement strand
GGAGCGGGCTATCAGCATGGTGCGCGGGTACGTGATCCCGGCGCTGCGGTACACGCTGGCCGAGTTCACCGGAGACTCGTTCGATGCCTGGGTGCAGGGTTGGCTGCTGTACCACTGCGCGGGCAAGACCACGGTGACCCTCTCCGAGGTCAAGCGAGGGGCACGGCGGCGCATGGAAAAGGTGCAGAGCATCATCCTGCAGGACCGGATGGTCATCGGTGCCATGCAGACCCTCGAGGAGGCCGGCTGGGTGGTGCGGATCGACGATGGATCTCGTGAGCATCTACACCAAGCCGACTGGGCGATCAATCCTGCGCTCGTGGGTGCGTTCGACAAGCAGCGCACCGAGATCATCAAGGCCCGCCAGCGCGCCGAGGATGAGCGGCGCACCATTGCGGGCCTTGAGCGGCGCACGGTGCCGCACTTCGAAGAGTGGATGGACGAGGAGGATCAGCGGGCGGCGTAATCACTCCATGATCATCAGGCCGATGAGGGTTACAAGCAGCGCCAACCACCACGGACACAAGGTCCAGATGACGGCGAGGCATGCGCAGATGAGAAGGAAGCCCATGGTGTCAACCCTCCGCTTTCTTGATGACTGCCAGCGCGTTGTGGAGCGCAATGGTTTCGCC
>LJOT01000143.1 GCA_001672075.1 Anabaena sp. CRKS33 | reverse complement strand
TTCCCTTTCCCAAATCCTACACCAGAACAAAAACAGAAAATCCGAGAATTAGGAGAAAGATTAGACTCCCACCGTAAACGAGTACAAACACAACATCCTGAAATCACAATTACCGGAATGTATAACCTGCTAGAAAAACTCCGCAAAGGAGAAACATTTACCGAAGCAGATAAAACATATAATAATAAAGCCTTAGTTTCCACCCTCAAACAAATTCATGATCAATTAGATCACGCTGTTTTTGATGCTTATGAATGGCAAGATTTAAAAGATCATCAAAAAACAAAGGCCGAAATTGAGGAAATAATTTTATCAAGATTAGTCGCGCTCAATGCTGAACGTGCAGAAGAAGAACGTAACGGAATAATTCGTTGGTTGCGTCCTGAATATCAAGCACCAAATGAAGTTACCCAACAACTACTAACGGAAGTTATGGAAACAGAAGAAACTGTGATTATTCCCACAGAACAAAAAACTTTTCCCAAACAACCAAAAGACCAACTTGCAACTATCCGCGACTTACTTCGCACCAATACTAACGAGTGGACAGTGGAACAAATTGCTGCTCAATTTAAAAATGGTGGAAAATATAAAAATACTATTACCGAAAATCTGGAGAGATTAGAATGGTTTGGGATTTTAATGTGTCGAGAAATAGGAGAAAGTAAATATTGGCAATATGTGGAAATATAGTAGAATGTCTGATAGCGAAGCGTGGCCTTAGCCATATCAGGATTTCCAGGATTTCAGGATTGACAGGATGCTTATTTGTGTTATAATTCTGTTATCCGAAACTTGATGGTGAGTGGTTCGAGTTTCCCAAAAATTTGAAAAAATTCTAAAAATTAAAAAAAAATTTCTTTTTTTTGGTCTTAACCGATTGACTTGCGCCGCGCGGCATGATATCCTGATAATGGGAATGCGTCCCTCACTAAAATTTTGCTCACACTCCATTATATTTATATGACTATAATACCACACCGAAAGCGACCTGAACCCTAAAAATAAAAAATTTTTTTCAAAAAAACTTATTTAAAATTGAAAATCAATAACTTTAACTTATATATATTCCATATATTAATGGTTACAGAGATTGGGGAGCTAATATTTTATTTGTCTCAATCGGGATTGACAGGATGCTTATTTGTGTTATAATTGTGTTATCCGAAACTTGATGGTGAGTGGTTAGAGTTTCCCAAAAAATTAAAAAATTCTCAAAAAATTCTCAAAATTAAAAAAAAATTTCTTTTTTTTGGTCTTAACCGATTGACTTGCACCGCGCGGCATGATATCCTGATAATGGGAGTGCGTCCCTCGATAAAAATTTTGCTCACACTCCATTATATTTATACGACTATAATAACACACCGAAAGCGCCCCGAACCCTAAAAATAAAAAATTTTTTTCAAAAAAACTTATTTAAAATTGAAAATCAATAACTTTAACTTATGAATTAGTCATAACATGAATATAAATTACCATTACAGCGGATTACCATAAGGGTGAAGTACACTTTTGGCGGGCAAGATGCCCGCACCACAAGAGTTTTATTATTAATATCTGTACTTCATAATATCGGAAACTGCTATACAACACCATTTTATTATTAACTGATCACAAGAAAAAGAAAAAATGTAAACGTGGTAAATTACCCAAATACATGAATAATTAATCACATATTGAAAATGAAGAGGTAAACAAATGCGGGCTTTTGTGACTGGTGGTACAGGGTTTATTGGTTCTCATGTGGTGCGATCGCTGTTACAATCAAAATACCAAGTTACAGCTTTAGTCCGTCCTCATAGTCACCTGGACAATTTACAGGGTTTGGCTGTAGATATTGTTAAAGGTGATATAAACGACCCTAATATTTGGGAACAGATGCAAGGTTGTGATTATCTCTTTCATATCGCTGCCCATTATTCCCTATGGCAAAAAGATAGAGATTTGTTATATTTTAATAATGTAGAAGGGACACGCAATATTTTAGCCGCAGCGCAAAAAGCGGGAATTGAACGTACAGTTTATACTAGTTCCGTTGCGGCTATTGGTGTGGGAAAAGCAGGGGAAATTGTGAATGAAACCCATCAAAGTCCGGTAGAAAAATTGGTGGGAGATTACAAAAAATCGAAGTTTTTAGCCGAACAAATAGCAATATCAGCAGCCAATCAAGGTCAGGATATTGTGATAGTAAATCCTAGTAGTCCCATTGGTCCATTAGATATTAAACCTACACCGACGGGGGATATTATTCTACGGTTTCTGCGGCGACAAATGCCCGCTTATGTGGATACGGGGTTAAATTTTATTGATGTGCGGGATGTAGCCAAGGGACATTTACTAGCATTAGAAAAAGGGAAAAAAGGCGATCGCTATATACTAGGTCATGAAAATCTTAGCTTCAAACAACTTCTAGAACAACTTGCCCAAATCACCGATTTACCTGCACCGCAAACATCTATACCAGCGTGGATACCCCTAACTGTAGCTTGGATAGACGAAAAAATCCTCGCACCTCTAGGGAAAACCCCAACAGTTCCCATAGATGGTGTTCGCATGGCACAGCAACCAATGTATTATGATACTTCTAAGGCTATCCGCGAATTAGGTTTACCTCAGTCCCCCCTGAGTGTAGCGCTCAAGGATGCTGTAGATTGGTTCGTGTCTAATGGTTATGTGAATAGGTTACAGGTTACAGATGACAGGTGACAGGTTACAGGTTACAGGTGACAGGTTACAGGTGACAGGTTACAGGTTACAGGTTACAGGTTACAGGTTACAGGTGACAGAAATTAACTACCAATTACCAATTACCAATTACCAAACAAATTGAGGAGTGTTAGTTTCATGGCGATTAATCTACAACAAGCAATAGATATAGGTAAGTATTTAGTTACACAACGCTTATTAGGGCGGAAACGGTTTCCCCTGGTATTAATGTTAGAACCGCTGTTCCGGTGTAATTTAGCTTGTACAGGTTGCGGTAAAATCCAGCATCCAGTGGAGATACTCAAGCAAAATCTCACCCCAGAACAGTGTTTTGCAGCGGTGGAAGAATGCGGCGCACCGGTTGTTTCCATTCCCGGAGGAGAACCATTATTACATCCGCAAATCAGGGAAATTGTTGAGGGTTTAATTAAACGCAAGAAATATATTTACTTGTGTACAAATGGTTTATTACTAGAAAAGAGTCTCGATAAATTTCAGCCTTCTCCCTATCTCACCTTTAGTGTACATTTAGATGGAATGCGAGAATGGCATGATAAATGTGTAGACAGGAAAGGGGTTTTTGATACTGCTGTCCAAGCAATTCGCGCAGCTAAAGCGAAGGGTTTTCGTGTCGCTACCAACACGACCATTTTTGAAGGTTGTAATGTTGAAGAAATGCAGGAGTTTTTCGATTTTCTGGAAACATTGGGAACTGACGGGATGATGATTTCTCCTGGTTACAGTTATGAATGGGCCCCAGATCAAGATCATTTTCTACAAAGAGAACAAACCCGCGCTTTATTCCGGGAAATTCTCATACCTTACACCTCTGGAAAGAAAAACTGGAACTTTAATCACAATCCTTTATTCTTAGATTTTCTCATTGGTGAAAAAGACTATGAATGCACTCCTTGGGGTAGTCCTAGTTACAGTGTTTTAGGTTGGCAAAAACCCTGTTATTTGTTGAATGAAGGCTATTATCAAACATTCCAAGAATTGTTAGATAAAACTGATTGGAGTCAATACGGACGCGCTAGTGGTAATCCCAAATGTGCTGATTGTATGGTACATTGTGGTTATGAACCCACAGCAGCAATGGACGCAATGCAGCCGAAAAATATTGCCCGTTCTCTAACTACTGTATTTGGGAAGTAACAGTCTGAATCAGGATGTACAGGATTTGAGGATGTACAGGATTAAATAATAGTTAAGTGATATTTAATCTTGTTAATCTTCTCATCTAGAAAATCCTGATTCTGATTACTTTGTGAATAAATAAGATGCAATTTTTATCTATCTCCGTGTCCTCTGTGTCCTAGTCGGTTGGTTTATCTAAAGAGATATAAAAATATGACCTCACAACTTTCATGAAACTGATTTTTATGCCCGGACATTGGGACAGGCAAAATTATTAAACCCACATTCCGCACATCAAAAAATGATTAAGTATACTATTAACCAAACTAAGTAAAATATTAGACATAAGGTAAACTTATGTAATGGTTGACAATGGAGATTATGTTTTTTTCCTTACATATCATATTGTTTTAAATGGCTCAGGTCAGATTTGAACTGACGACCCCAGGCTTATGAGTCCCGTACTCTAACCAACTGAGCTACTGAGCCGCGTTGTTTAACCAACTCTTATTAAGATAGCATACAAATTTGTATTTGACAACTATCAATTTGCAAAATTTCCAAAAGTTCCGAAATTTGCCCAAAACTAAAAAGAGGGAGCTTACCCCCCTCAATTTACCAACAAACTTCTTAATTCCAGATAATCAGGAATTACAAACGATTTGGCAAGAAAGCGATAGGGTTAACAGCGCCCTTACCCGAAGGATGAACTTCAAAATGAATATGAGGACCAGTGCTGAAACCAGTGCTACCCATAGCCGCAATAGTCTGACCTTGTTTCACCCTCTGACCTACTTGCACGAAAATCCGGCTGTTGTGGCCATAACGAGTTAAACTACCATCATCATGGCGGATATCCACAAGCTTACCGTAACCACCGCTATTCCAGCCAGCCTTCTCGACCACACCAGCAGAGGAAGCAGAAATGGGTGTACCGACTGAGTTAGCAATATCAATCCCTCTGTGCATTCTTCCCCAGCGCCAGCCGTAACCAGAAGTGAGAACTCCCTTTGCAGGCCAAATGTGGCTGATAGCAGTAGAATTAGATGGGAAATTGGGATTTTCCTCAGTTGTTTTCGGTAGGTATATATCCACTGCTGCCAAAGGTGGTAAAGCTGGAGAGACATTAGTTCCTCGCAATTTACCTAAAGAGTCAGAGGCACTTATTCCAGGAGAAGGAACTGTTAACTTAATTCCAGATGAATTGGGGGCAAAATTCGAGCCAACACCAGTCTTACTGGGCAGAAATTCTGGGTTAATTGGCTCATTGGCAGACCCAGAAGCCGTAACTAGAGGCCGAACTGGTGGATTGTTATTGTTATAGTTGGGTAATATCGCTTTGGGTACGGGAATCTGTAGTCCAACTTGAGAACCTACGGGATTACTGTTTGATTCAATAGGAATGGGTACAGACTGGCTATTATTTTTAGTATCTGTAGCAGCCACACCAGATTTTTGAGTGCGGTATTTGTAACGCAATCTCTCAATTTCTGCTTGTAAGCCGCGAATACGTTCATTAGCTTTACCTTTAGATACCTTTTCTACGGGTTTTGGCGACAAGGTTCTTGGTAATGGAGCATCACCACCTAATCCAAAAGATTCACTAGGAGTAGGTAATGCTTCCGGGATAGCAATGGGGATCTGCCTTTGGTTATAAGTTATTGGGGCAGGGACATTAATACGGTTAGTGATACTAGGATTATTATTGTTTTCCCTTTCCCCCGACACGACCGGTACTGGGATAGTTATGCTATTAGTAATGGCACTACTATCAAGACCTTTGGGCTGCGCTGTTGCTATGGGAGAAGGAACTATAACGCTAGTATTATTAGCAACAAACGAGTTAGTGTTAAAACTAGGAGTGTTTAAAGGATTATCTACTTTGTTAACCTTGTCTACCATCTTCACTGCCGGAATAATTAGTTTTTGACTAATTTGCAGTTGATGAGGATCGCTAAGGTTATTAACCTTAATTAGCTCGGAAACTGAAATACCATAATTGTTAGCTATCTCTGCTAATGTATCTCCGGGCTTAACTTGATATGTTGAAGGGGGCAATTGTGCGGCAACTTTTGTGGAAGTTGACCCGGGCATTTGTCCTGGCTGTATAGTCTCACTGGGTTTTTGGTTCTGTTTTAACTCATTCACAAGTTCAGCTTGGTTCAAACTAGTCACATTCTGAGACTGTTTTACTACAGAGTTATCAGATACAGTGATTGGCTGTTCTTCATTTATACCAATTTTTGAGAGATTTTGAGATCTCTCAGTCCGTAACTGTGTCAAACTATTCCTTAAACGGGTTGATTTCTCCCGCAAGCGATTGAGAGCTACCTCTTGCTGTGCTTTTAGTTTGGCATCAACAGTTCCACCTGCTAATTCCTCCGCTGGGAAATATTGCGCCCTATCCCTGTTAGATAACTGTTGTGCCGTTTCAGTTTCTTGGTTATTTACTAGTAATGTAGACTGAATTGGGCGGTTATTCACTCCCTGTGCTAATTGGCTTTGTGAGTGGATAGAATTTTTTTCAGCCGCGTTGGTAGATGAAATTACATTGAGGACAGGTGTGTTATTGGTGGCAAATTGCCACTTAGCTTCCAGCCCAGGTACTTGTGAAACTACTGTTGGTTCTAATATGACAGGATTTACCACACCCCCTACCTGTGAGACGCTTTGGGACCCCAGCTTGGTGTCGGTAAATTTGATCTCGTTCTCGGAAACCACAGAATTTGTTCCATCTGCTTTTTGACTGCCAATGGGAGCAGCTGCTTGGGCTTGATCACTTTGTCGAGTCACCAAAAGGCTAGCTGCTCCCATTGATATTGCCAAGCCAATCATGGCAGCCTGATGAGTCCGAGACCGGAGGGTTATTTGGGGATTTTTGTTATCAGTTGTTTGCCCTACCGGGGCATCATCGCGGCTGGGGTGATTTTTTAATACAGCCTGCTCTCTTTTTTTTAATGCTCGTTTCAAAGACAACCTCCTATGATCAATACTGTTTAACTGATCTTGATTTTTAAGTTAGATATTATTTAATGATTGATATCACATTAAACTACAGATCAAGATCACATTCACCAGAGATACTTACGCAAGACTAACCTGCTTCCGGTAATTTGGACAAGTTTATGCACCTTGGTAGATCTGAAAATTTTTGGTGATGCCTTGTCTGATTCCCTCCTCATAACTCCATAATTCTCGCTGTTGACAATTATCTAAGCTCTTTTGCCGGCGGCAAATAACAGGAACTAAACAAATATCATAGCAAGTCTTGAGTCTATTGGCGCTGTTGGCTCATCAGCCTCTGCGCTGGCGAGATCATCGGGCTTTTACCATTTTCAAGATTTTTTGAATCAATCCGTTCCATCAATACTACACTTTACGTTTATTTTAATTGAAAAAACAACCGTATCTAATCTCAGCAATTTTTGCATCTTTCTGTCGTAGTCTTGGATACATATCTTTTAAAATCATTAACGGTCAAGGGTTTGGCTAATTTTCTCTCGTGAGGAATCCTCACCTTGAGGCTACAAAAATTTGTCCTTGGCAGTCTATCTACTCTCAAAATATCTATACAAATTTCTTATGTCATTTCGCCAAGATTTATCTGTATTTATCATTATCTACACAGTATTTTTACAATTTAAATCACCAAAAGTGTCAGCAGTTTCACCATGATTCATCTCATTCATATATTTCTATCACACTTAATCAAAAATTTTCATTCCTCAATATTATTGTAAATAGCCCAACTGACGGCGACATTCAAATAAACCTATGGCCACGCTGACTGATAAGTTTAAGCTCCTGACACCAGGTTCATACATGGGAATATATAGAGTGGAGTCACAAGTGGAAAGAATAGAAGCTGGTAAACCTGCTGTTTCACTGCCGAATAATAGCCAATCCTCCGTTTCAAAAGCGAAATTAATGTAGTTAAAATTACCACGAACACTAAAACCCAAACATCTACCCCCTCGTTGTTGCTGTACATTTTGAAATGCTTCTATGGATTCATGATAATGGAGTTTAACATAAGGCCAATAATCCAACCCTGCTCTTTTAAGATAGCGATCGCTAATTTCAAATCCCAAGGGACCGACTAAATGTAATTCTGTGCCTGTGGCTGCACAAGTCCGGGCAATATTGCCTGTATTAGGGGGAATTTGCGGGTTCACTAAAACTATCTGGGGCATCTTTTTTAATCTTAGTCGTCTATTCTAGAAATTCTTTTCATCTCAAAATCTATCAAAATACAGAGGCAATATATAGTTTTTTTTTATATGTCAAAAGTATTTGCCATTGATTAGTTTTTTAAATCACACAAGGTGATTAGATAACCAAATCTGAGGGAGGGTAGGTACAAAGTTGATTATCCCTCGTCCCCCACCTCTTCTTTTACCTATTCCCTGACAGATAAACACAGTTTACTTTCTAGTTCATTTTCTCGTTCCTGAGTAGCAAGAATCGCTTGAGCAATTACACGCTGAATGTCAACGCCTATTGTATGCAGTTGTAACCATTGTTGAGCTTCATTGCCTGTTTGTAGGATATTTTGCAGCGGGGCTAGAAAACAGCTAAAGCCGTGTTGTTTGGCAATACCCCAAATTTCTTGATAGAGTTCTCTGATCCAATCCCTAGCCAGAATACTATTACCATCTTGCCACCGCTGCAATTTAGCATCAAGACTGTCTGTAGCAGCAGCCATTTCGTTTTTCATGGTTAAGGTGATCAGTTCTTCGGGAGAAAAAGGGCTTTGAGTTAAGGGATCAATGCTAGGATTGTTAATAATTTGGATTAACCGCGCTTCTAGCAGGGCAGTCATCGCTAATAAAGCAATAGGGTCTGTCACTAAATCACAAATTCTCAATTCTAAACGATTTAGATCATAAGGACGGCGATCACCATTTGGACGCACTGATACCCATAAATGCCTTACATTTTGCATCTTACCCGCGCCTAATTGTTCATTAACCCATTGAATATGATGGACATGACTAGTAAATAAGGGTACATGATCCGGAGTTTGCGGGAATATGCCCCAGCGAGTAGAATGATAACCAGTAGTTTTACCATCCAGGAAAGGAGATGAAGCACTCATGGCTAGGAATAGAGGTGCTTCCATTCTGATCACCCGACAGGCACGCATTAATACCTCTGGGTCACTAATACCGATATTGATATGGACGCTGGCAGTCACCACCTTTGTCCCATAGGTTTGTTCAATGTAGTCATGATAGGGATTAGTGGGGTCAGAACGCACAAAGCGATCGCTACCTTGCAGGGATAAGGTACTACCCGGTATTAAAGTGTAATTATCCAACCTTTGTAGATAATTCCGCAACTTTCTTCTAGGACTTAGTAAAGCGCACAACAAATTTTCATAACTCATAGATGGCTGAGTTATGTACTCCACATTACGGCTATCCGGTTCACGCATAAAACCATCTAAATCGGAAATAATTTTGTCTGATAGTCCCACAATTTCACCTTGAGGCGTACCAGTATACATCTCAATTTCAAAGCCTTTTGATAAAATCATGTTATTCTCCAAAGCTATCTGCTGGTAATATTCATAAATTGTATCTAATTAGACGATTTTCTGCATTTTCTTGGTATATATAAATTTTTTTATTTTATTTATGGGGCTTACCCACCTGTGATGAAAGAATGAACCAAGATGAAGCTTTCAGCGAAGGTATTCCCTAAAGATGGGAAAGAATGTTTCAGATATCTAATGTAATTTTAACCGATTATTCTATTAAGCTTATCTTTCCCTTAATCTTTGAATGTCATTATCTAAATTGTTGCTGTTACTGGTTATTAAAACCAAGCTAATTGAGATTTGGGAAAGGTAAAGCTATGATGACTTGGGCATTCTATCAGTTCTCTCAAACTCTTGAGCATTTGTGTAACCGTTACGGTTCCAAATTAGTGAGAATAACTCAAGAATATACATCAAAGACCTGTACTAAATGTGGTCACGTTCATAGAAAACTTGGTAGTTATCAGAACTTTGTTTGCCCTAATTGCGGTTATGAAATACCGCGAGATTTCAATGGAGCCGTGGGGATTTTCCTCAAGGCCATGTGGGATACCACCTTTATCAACTCAGTTGGTAATGTTGTACTAGACATTCACGATATCTCAGATGTCAGGGAATGTCTCGGTTAAAAGTATCAGTTAACCAAATAGCTTGAATAAGTAACTTGAATAGCAACGGAAAAAACTAAACAAAAATACAAACATCTTCAGTATGGCAATTCAGAACGGAAGAACAACCGCTCCTGCTTACGTCAATAAACTTCCCCAAGGTGCACAATATGCCCTTGTTCCTTTATTGACTGTAGGTGACGAAGTTCCTTTATTACAAGGTACTTTTGGTTCTTTTACTACTAGTGATACTGATAAATTTGCCTTCACAGGCATTCCCGACGGTTTGGGAATTTATGAAACAGCCACAGGATACTATGTGTTTGTTAGTCACGAATTGGGTAGCAGTATCAAGTCAGATTTTTCCACCACGGTTACAGGACAAATCACCGGAGCGAGAGTTTCCCTATTCCAATTCGATAAAGACTGGAAAGTTATTGGTGGTAAAAATCTAATTGAAAAAGCCATTGACAGTACGGGTACTGAATTAGGAAAAATCACCTTTACTACT
>LJOT01000753.1 GCA_001672075.1 Anabaena sp. CRKS33 | reverse complement strand
ATGATCCTACAATTTTCCATGAGGATTTTTTAACTCAAATATACAATATATTAGGTGAAAAAAAGCTAGTTTTATTGTTAGATGAGTTCGATGTTTTAAATGAAGCAAATAACGAAGGTAATTTAGAATTTTTCAGATTAATCAATAAATGGTTGTCAAAATGGCCAGAACGATTATTTATTATTACCGTAGTGGGACGACATCTTAAAGAACTACCAGATCTACTTTCTTTTCTGGGAGGATCACCCTATAGAGAAATCCGCTTTCTGGACAGAGATAGTGCTGAAATGCTTATTACCAGACCTGCTCAAGGAGTTGTTACCTATCACCCAAATGCAATAGAAGAGATATTGAGTTTATCAGCCGGTCATCCTTATTTTACTCAAGTAATTTGCTATGAGCTTTTCAATCTAGCACGGGAACGTGATATATGGACAATAAATGCAGAAGATGTTAAAAACATCATAGATAAAGCAATTGAAAGAGGGGAAGGTGGTTTAGCATGGTTTTGGGATGGTTTTGGTTTATATCCTGAAGCACAAGTTGTTTTTTCAGCAGCAGCAGAAGCTCAAGATAGAGAAGAACGAGACGACCAAGTTTCCTATAACCCCAGACTACTACTACAAGATTATG
>LJOT01000142.1 GCA_001672075.1 Anabaena sp. CRKS33 | reverse complement strand
TCATATTCTATGTCTGATAGCAAGTCTTGAGTTATTAGTTTACGAATAACTGTTCTAATAAATACAACTTCGGGACTTGTAGGCGCACCTTCAATTAATTAAACCAACTAAAATTCTTAAAATTTGATGTTCACCTGAACTCATTTGTAGTAAATCATATTCTATACCCTTTCTTTTGAGAATCACAGTATCAGAATCGGGACCTGACTCTAAACCTATTAATTCTGAAGGGAAGCAAATTTTATTAAATAATCTTTGTACTCTGTGCCAATAGGATTCGCCATATTTTTCCTTTTTCCATGTTAAATGTTTACGGTAATATTCAATTAACCAAGATAAAACATCACTATGTGCATTTTTATCTTCTATATTTTGTTTATTAAAACTCTTAAATAATCTTACAGTACGTCTTTGATCTAAATAGCAAACTCCACCAATTCTATCAAATATTTGTGAAGTTTGACGATTTTGAGATATTGCTTGATAAGCTCTACCTCTTGCCCCCAAAACTCTAATAGAATTTCTAGGTAAAATCTCATAATCACATAAATTATTTGGTTTTCTACTTGGATAATACCAAATAACTTTTGCTGGACTTTCTAAAGGTGGAACTGATTCTGATAAATTAACGTTTTGCGGTAATTTAAGTGATGAATAAACATCGTCAATAGCTTCAGCTTCATCTTTTTCAATGGAATACTCAAATGTGATTTCAGCTATATTCGCTCTACCTCTAACTAATTGTTGTACATTGTATTCCAAACCCTCTCTTAACTCTGGATTTTGTGGATTTTCAAAGACTTTAACTACAACATGAATTGCATCTAAAATTGAAGTTTTACCAGAACCATTCGGACCGACAATTAAATTGATAGGTCGAGGACGACCAATTAAATCGGTAAAATCTAAAGAAATATCTTCAATGGCACGAAAGTTTTTTATTTCCAGAGAATGTAATTTCATATACTTCGTAATAAATTGTGTTTTATTTAACTTAAAGTAAACAGCAAATTAATTGTAGTCTTTAGAAAAGCTAATGGCGATTATAGCACATTGACGCTAATTTACAGAGGCGAAATCTTTTTCTCAAAACCTGCCACCAAAAGACCTAAGAAGCGGTACAATTAACAACCAACCCGAAATGCACCCCTTGATATGTATTGCGACTATTTAGTACAAATCCTTACAGCCCGTGTCTATGATGTAGCTCAGGAAACACCCCTCGAATATGCGCCCAATCTCTCTCGGCGTATTAATAACAAACTCCTACTGAAACGGGAAGATATGCAGTCAGTCTTCTCTTTCAAATTGCGGGGCGCTTATAATAAAATGGTCAATCTCACACCAGATTTACTGAAGCAGGGTGTCATAGCGGCTTCTGCGGGAAATCACGCCCAAGGTGTAGCTTTAGCTGCTAGTCGCTTGGGAACAAAGGCAATTATTGTTATGCCAGTGATTACACCCCAAGTAAAAATTAATGCAGTTAAAGCCAGGGGAGGAGAAGTAATACTATATGGTAATAATTATGACGATGCTTACGCTTACGCTCGCCAATTAGAAGCGGAAAAGGGATTAACTTTTATACATCCTTTTGATGATCCTGATGTCATTGCTGGCCAGGGAACAATTGGTATGGAAATACTCCGACAATATCAACAACCTATTCACGCCATTTTTGTGGCCATTGGTGGTGGTGGTTTGATTTCCGGTATTGCTGCTTATGTTAAACGCTTGCGTCCCGATATTAAAATTATTGGTGTTGAACCTGTGGACGCTAACGCTATGTATCAATCACTGCAAGCTGGTGAAAGAGTGCGGTTGTCTCAGGTGGGTTTATTTGCTGACGGGGTAGCGGTGCGGGAAGTAGGAGAAGAAACCTTTCGTTTATGTCAACAATATGTAGATGAAATTATTTTAGTGGATACAGATGCCACCTGTGCCGCCATTAAAGATGTTTTTGAAGATACTCGTTCTATTTTAGAACCTGCGGGGGCATTAGCGATCGCAGCGGCAAAACTTTATGCAGAAAGAGAAAAAATTGCCAATCAAACCCTGGTCGCTGTTGCTTGTGGCGCCAACATGAATTTTGATCGGTTGCGTTTTGTGGCTGAACGGGCAGAATTTGGAGAACGTCGAGAAGCCATTTTTGCAGTTAAAATTCCCGAAGAAAGAGGCAGTTTAAGAAAGTTTTGCGAATGTATTGGTAAACGGAATTTAACGGAATTTAATTATCGTATTGCTAACGAAAAAGAAGCGCATATTTTTGTGGGTGTGCAAATAGAAAATCGTGCAGACGCAGCCAAAATGGTTGAAAATTTTGAATCTCACGATTTAAAAACCATAGATCTAACAGATGATGAATTAACAAAGCTGCATTTACGTCACATGGTAGGAGGACATTCTCCTTTAGCAGAAAATGAACTACTTTATCGCTTTGAATTTCCTGAACGTCCCGGTGCTTTAATGCAATTTGTCAGTTCTATGTCTCCTGATTGGAATATTAGCTTATTTCATTATCGCAATAATGGCGCAGATTATGGACGCATTTTAGTAGGAATGCAAGTTCCTCCCCATGAAATGACAGAATGGCAATCATTTTTAGATACTCTTGGTTATAGCTATTTGCATGAAAGTGATAATCCTGCATATAAGTTATTTTTAGGATGATTTAGTCTAGATCTAAACCTATCTCCCCAACTTCTTCAAGAAGTCGGGGATCTGGGTATTTTCCCTTGGCTATTAGAGATGAGAATTTAACGGTGTGATAGTTCTCAAAAACTATAAAAAACTAATTGTTTGCGGACTAAAACTAGAGGAACTTTCCCAATAATCTACTTTATTAACTTTTACTTTTAGTAAAGCAATATCAGGTTCATCTATCCCTTGGGGAAACCAAATTTCTAATCCTGGCTGCCATTTTTCTTCAAGTTTATCCCGGTCTCTTATTAATTGTGCTGAACCTAGTATAGAAACATATCGCTGTTGATTAGGTGCAGAAAAACTGACGTTTACTTGTTGATGATGTTCAATTTCTACGACTTTATGGGAATTAGTTAAAGTGAAAAACCAAAGTGTACCATTATGATCAATTTCGTTCCATATTGACATGGGACGACTATGTAAACTACCACGATCATCAATGGTGGTTAACATTCCACATTCAATACCTTTCAGTAGTTTACGCAATTCCTGAATTTGTGGTTTTGTCTCTACAGATTGTGTCATTATATCTAGAATTTTAATTTTATGAAGATGATAAAGATGGTTGATATTCTTAGTGTTAAGGTTTTTCAATTTATATACCTGCGTCTAAAGAGATAATTATTTAAATTCAAATTTAAATTTGCTATTACCAATTTATAATTATAACTCAGGAAATATATCTTTAAGAAGATGTCAATATTAAAAATAAAAATATTGTGGGGTGGGAAAGATGCCCACCCATCTTAATTTTAATGCAAACTAATTACCCAATTACGTAAATGTGAATTTACTTGTTCAGGGATTTCATCATGGGGACAATGACCAGCTATGAGAAAATACTCTGTTAATTGAGGATAATATTCATGGAATTTCTGAGAACGTTCTCTCGCTTTCATCCAAGGATCTGCTTCTCCCCATAATAGCAATAAAGGACAATTTAATTGTTTGAGTAAAACATCAACTTTCTGCCCTTGAGGAGTGCTAAAAACAGAAATGAATACATCTAAAGCCCCTTTATCAAAAGCCGGACTCTGAATTTCTGCTACTAATTGATCTGTAATTGCCGTTTTATCAAGATAAACTTTTTCTAATGTTCGGCGAATTACCCACTTTTGGCGGGTATATTGAAATAACAAAGACTGCGCTAAACGTTGTTTAAAACACCATTTGATAGCGTTTCCTAAAAGTTTTTTCAGGGGATTTGTAGCAGGTTGAATTTGATTTTCTGCTGGAGAAAAAGGACCTGCACTATTAAGTAATACTACACCAGCAGCACTATCACAACGTTGAGAAGCAACGCATAAACAAGCATATCCCCCTAAGGAATTACCTGCTAAAATTGTTTTTTGACCAATGACTTGATTGATAAAATCATGGAGTTGATCCCGCCACAAATCGGCGCTATACTGCAATTTAGGTTTTGCGGAACGCCCAAATCCTAAGAGGTCAATGGCAAATACTTGGAAGTCTGCACTCAATTCTGTGATATTCTTGCGCCAATGGTCTGTGGACGCACCAAAACCATGTACTAATAGTAAGGGTGGACGTTGTACTTGCGGTTCTCCTGCTTGTACATAATACACTTTGTGTCCACGCCATTGCCAGTATTGACCAGGAATTGGATTTGTTAAAGGAGCGATTTTTGTTTGCATATTGCCAAGAAATATTAAGTTACTGTGAACAATTGTAAATTATGTCAGTAGGTTGGCGTTAAAAATTGTCGTTATGACAAGGGAACAGGGAACAGGGAAGAGGTTTTGGGCAACTTTACTTTTTGTTACTTATGTCGGTTTTTTTCCGTTCACCTATTTAAGTTAAATTATGTAAGTTAAATTATTTATAACCCACGCAGGTGGGTTTTACTTGTGTAAATGCGGTTTCTAACTAGCTTTTAAATGTACAACCAACAACTAATACAAATGATTACCGGAAAAACTAAAATTTTGGGAGTAATTGGACACCCTGTAGAACATTCTCTGTCACCATTGATGCACAATGCCGCTTTGACCAACCTGGGATTAGATTATGTATATTTACCTTTTGCCATTGCACCAGAAAATTTAACAACAGCGATCGCAGGTTTTGCTAGTATTGGTGTTGTAGGCTTTAGTATCACAATTCCTCACAAGCAAGCAATATTACCTTTATTATCGGAAATTTCCCCTATTGCCCAAGCTATTGGTGCTGTAAATACTGTCGTGAATAAAGGTAATAAATGGTTGGGTACAAATACAGATGTAGAAGGATTTATCGCTCCTTTACAAACAACATATCATCAAGATTGGAGTCAGAAAAAAGCGGTAATTTTAGGGAATGGTGGTGCTGCGAGGGCTGTTGTTGCTGGTTGTATTCAACTTGGTTTAGCAGAAATTCACGTTGTAGGGCGGAATTTACAGAAATTACAAGTATTTGAGCAAAGTTGGCAAAATTCACCCTTTGCAGATAAATTCCAAGTCCATGAATGGACAGAATTACCAAATCTACTTCACCAAGCTAACCTGTTAGTAAATACAACCCCCATAGGAATGTATCCCCATGTTGAACAATCACCACTGAATAGTCAAGAAATGGGTTATTTACCTGGTGATGCCATCGCCTATGATTTAATATATATCCCTAAACCAACAAAATTGTTGCACCTAGCCCAAAAACAAGGGATAGTAACTATTGACGGTTTAGAAATGCTCGTACAACAAGGTGCTGCAGCCTTAAAAATCTGGCTACAAGAAGAAACAGTTCCCGTGACGCAAATGCGTCAAGCATTACAAAATCACTTGGGAATTTAAGGAGTCACACAATCTGATATTTTAGATTTGACTCCCTCTTCCCCCTGCTTCTTCTACTGTTCCTGTACCTGAGAATTATCAATAGATACAGGAAGTTGATATTTTTGACTAATGACTTTGAGAGCATTTTGCAAACTTTGGAAGTGAAGCAGCATTGTGGGATTATTAGCTTGTAATAAGCTTTGATATTCAACAGTTAAGCGAATATCAATTTTATCCTTCTCGATGGCATAAGTACAAATCTTAATGTTACTGGTACAAGTTTTATTGAGATCATTTTTAACTTGATTCATGACTGCGAGAACTTGTTGAGAGGACATTGTTGATAATTTTTCTTTTTTAGCATTGTCATCTGCTAAAATTATTTTTGACTGATAGGCTGCTAAAAGTTTACCCGCGTCCTGAAAACTAAAACTATCTTCAGGAATGGTTTTTAAGGTATTAATTGCTGTCTGTAAATTAAATTTTACTTGTTGCCAATCAGTAACAGATTTAGCAGTAGCTTGACCTTTGATAGCTGCTTCCCCCAAAGTTTTAGCACTAGCAATTTTTTTCAGCCATGTTTCTTCTTTAATTAACTGCTGGGTAATAGTGTTTAAACTATTTTCATGTCTTGATAAATTCCCTTGTACTAATTGATGAAATTCACTTTCATGTTTAACGGTATTTAGTCGGGTGATTGCCTGTCTCAACAAATTTTGTCTGTTACGTAATTCATCCGAACTTTTAGCGGGATCTAAATTTCTTTTTTCTACAGATATTGCCGTCCGTAAGGCCAGTAGCACCTGGTTAATTTTTAACGACTTTTGAGACAGGTTAGCAACTAATTCCTGAGATTCTCGATAACGAGGAGACCATTGAGGTATTTTTTGTAAATCTGCTACTACCTCGTCTAGTTTTTGTTGTATTGCTAATAACTCTAAATCGGTTTTGGTACTTTTGATCTGTTGCTGATATTCACCTTTAAATTTTTTGGCTGTTTGCAATTCTTTACACTCCAAAATTACACAACCACGATGGAGAACAAAAGTACCACTCAGGTAAAGGAAGACGATAAATACAGTAGTACCAATTATAGACGCAGGGGGAAATGATCGTAATAAATATCTTTTTTCCGGTTGATCTGGGATATGAACAAAAGGATCAGACCCTTGGTTAATTTCCTGGGATTTATCTTCATCCTCAGATAGATTCTGTAAAATTGAATCTAGTGGGTTTAAAAAGGAGGCTTTAGGACTGGAGACAAATGAATCAGGAATAGGTTCGGTTAAGGAAAGTTCTTTCTCCGCTGTCGGCATGGGAGAATCTAGGAAATATTTAGCATAGGGAAGCTTGTCCCCAAAAACTCTCAAGAAAAATTGGATATGTTGAGTTTTGTAGTTGAATTGGGATTGTAATGTTTGTGCCAAGACCTCAAAAACTTGCTGAGTATTAACTGTAACATCTGAAGTATGTTCAGTGAGAATCATCAATAAATCATTCTTGATGGCGCATTTTACCTGAAAATCCCGAATATCAGTCACTTTTGCTGCTAATCTTTTTTGCAAAATATCGCCTAAAAGTAGTAGTTCTTGTTGTTCAACTGTAATGTTCATGAAGTGTTACCGTCACTTTTTCGGTATAGTTTTGATGATTAAATAAACTGGAGATTGACACACAAATGAGGAAAATTCGTAGCTAGATGCAAACCCTGATTTCCAAGCCAAGACAATCATTTTCTAACCAATATTGAATTATTGACGAAAAACACCGCCAAGAGTTTCGCGTGAAGTCTTATACTTTTTTTATACAACTAAATTATAAATTAGACAATGGCAAAAAAATTTTTCAGTTAACCACAGCCAAATTCCATAATCTTCAGGATCGTTGACAATATTTAGATATTCTCAAGAGTGCATAGCGTTGGAGTTATCAATACAAGGTGTGTTTCAATGGATTTATTAGAGTATCAAGTTAAAGAATGGTTTGGTAAAATTGGGATTCCTATCCTACCATCCCAAAGAATAGATCATCCCACAGACTTAAAACGGTTGAAAATCCCTTACCCCATTGTACTCAAGTCCCAGGTACAAGGAGGGGAAAGGGAAAAAGCTGGAGGGGTGAGAATCGTAGAAACAACAATTGATGCCATAGCTGCGGCACAAAATATATTTAATTTACCAATTTGGGGACAATTTCCAGAAGTCTTATTGGCAGAATCAAAGTATGATGCTCAAGAGGAGTTTTATCTTGCTGTAGTTTTGGATACTGCGCTGTCTCGTCCCGTTTTATTGGGTTGTACGGAAGCAAATATTGACTGGGAAACAACAGGAGAAAAATTCCAGCACGTAGTTGTCGAACAAGAATTTTCTCCATTTTACGCTCGAAGGCTGGCTTTGAAAATGGGTTTACGGGGTACTTTGATGCAGTCTGTGAGCAATATTGTTGAGAAACTGTACCAGTTATTTATCCAGAAAGATTTGGACTTAGTAGAAATTAATCCTTTGGGTGTGAACTCAACGGGTCAAGTTATGGCTCTGAATGGTAAAATCAGGGTTAATGAGCGAGCTATTAACCGTCATCCCGAAATAGCTGACATGGCCGCAAAAATGGTCGGTCGTCGTCATGGTAATCAAAAAAAGAACGACTTTTTAGGTAGTTGGGATAGCTTAGAAATGCCAGGTAAAATCGGTATCTTAGGTAACGGTAAAGGTTCTATATTTACAACATTGGATGCGGTTGTTTATGCAGGTGGTAAACCTGGTAAATGTGTCAATTTGCGTCATTCATTTATGAGTGATACTAAAGCGACAACTTTTAGCGATCGCTTGATCAGTAGTTTGAATACTTTGTCTGAAGATCAAAGTATTCAAGTTATTTTAATCAACTTTTTAGGAACTATTCCTCAAGTTGACAAACTTCCCGAAATTATGGGTAATTTTCTGCAATTAAATAGGAGTGAAATCACATCTGAGATGCTAATTACTAATAATAAGATTCAAAATCATGTGAATTTACCTCATTTAGTTTTCCGTTTAGTTGGATCTCAATTTAATGATGTTAGAAAATATATAACCACATTAAAAAACACCAATCAATCACTTATCTTGGCAGAAGATTTAGACGAAGCAGTTAAAGAAGCAGTTCGTTTAGTTAAATTACCTGAAGATAAAAAGAAAAGCAGAGAAGTAAAAGTTAAAAAATAAAAATTGAAGATTAATAAGTGATGTCATCAGATTCCCAACTTCTTTAATTTATTGTATTCATAAATGAAAACGCCCTGCTGTTCAAGTCGGGGATCTGACGATGAACGATTTTTATCAATGAACACTCGCAAATTAAATTACCCACTAACAAATTATGAACTTAACACCAGAAAGTAAAGTTTTAATCCAGGGATTTTGTGAATTTATCTCAGCAAATCATATTGCTCAAATGCAAGCTTACGGTACAAATTTAGTAGCTGGTGTCAATCCTGGACATGGTGGACAGCAAATATATAATCTACCAGTATTTGATTTAGTTGAGGAGGTTGTTGCCAAATTTGGACAGATTGATACAACCATTATTTGTGTTCAACCTGATCAAGTTTTGGATGCAGCATTAGAAGCTATTGCTTCTAATATCCCCCAAATTATTATTATCACTGCTGGTGTACCACCCCTAGATATGGTGCAATTACTCAGGAAAACAGAAGCAGGTGAAACCTTAATTATCGGTCCAAATAGTCCGGGAATTATCGTCCCTGGGAAAATTCTTCTCGGTACTCACGAACGTGAATTTTATATCCCAGGTCCTGTGGGAATTGTCAGTCGCAGTAGTACCCTCACCTATGAAGTCGCTTGGGAATTAACAAAGGTGGGTTGGGGACAGTCAATTAGTGTGAGTATTGGCAGTGATACTATTGTCGGTTCTTCATTTCTGCAATGGTTACAAATTCTCGATGAAGATGACACCACGGAAGCCATTGTTTTAATCGGCCAACCTGGTGGAGGAAGTGAAGAAGCAGCAGCAAAATATATTGCTGAAACAATTGATAAACCCGTAATTGCCTATATTGCCGGTAGACACGCACCTCCCACACAAAATTGGCAACAAACAGGAACTTTAGCCACTGTAATTGGACGTTCTGCTAATTTTGGCACAGTAGAAAGTAAATTGGCTGCTTTTAAGTCGCTAAAAATTCCTCTGGCCGATAGTCCATCTCAAATTCCTGAATTACTGAAAAAGCAAATTTAACTAACAGGCGATCGCACACAGAAACACAACTTAAATAGACATCGTTGTTTAAATCACGAATACTATAGCAAAAAAGGACTAGTACCTTATATTAGCCTATATTCTCAATAATCTTGAGAATTTTCTCAATAAGCTAAGGAAAAAAGTTAATTTCAGGGCTGGCAATTCTCAACTATTTTTTGTATGATTTTTTTAGATAAAATCTGCTTGGGCTTTTTTTGAAAAAAACCTTAATGATCGTCAATGGGTTTTCAAGAAATATTATACTAATACTAATATCTTCAAATCTGATCAAGGTTGTGGATGTAGTGGGTAATTGATGAATTACCCATAACCGATATAGCGGTTCTTAGCTGAGTGAAATACAAGAACCCCACCCCCAACCCCCTCCCCGCAAGCAAGGAGGGGGCAAATGAAGTATCTCATTCCAGTGCATACCGCTATAAATTACTGATAAATTACTATTGTGCCGAAAATCTCCCTAATAACTCCTCACGAGATGATTGTAGAAGTAAAGGGGTAAATTCTTCTCTACTCATGGCCATCAGCGGGTTAATAATTTTTGTCAATTCGGCATCAACTTCACCAAAACGCACTTGTAGAATACTCTCAATTATAGCGCGTCTTTCCCTTTCTACACCAGTCCTAAGTCCTTCCTGTTGTCCTTCTTCTCGTCCTTCCTGGAGTCCTTGTTTTCTCAATTCTTCTAATTGTTGTTGATACATTTGGGATAATTTCATAATTAACTCCTGATCATCTTGATCAATATCTTGTTCTTGACGCTGACGTGCCGATAACAC
>LJOT01000752.1 GCA_001672075.1 Anabaena sp. CRKS33 | reverse complement strand
GCTGCTAAGGTTTAATCTTTCTTAGCAACAAATTAGGGTGTAGCTAGGCTATACCTTTACAGAAATAAACTGGGAAGCGTTACTGTTTCCCGGTTTTTTATATTAATTGTAATTATTTACAAATTCACAAGAAAATCGCCGAAAGGCACGGAAGCCACTTGGCTTTAGACAGTGGAGGAAGTGCCAACGGCGAATAAATTCGCCGTGACAGTTAACCGTGATGCGGATCTTCGATATTAGGAGTTAAATCAGCATCTCGAATAATTGCTCGTAATGTTCCCTTTGCTAATACTGTATGATCTGGGACAACAACTTGTGTAAATGGATCGTTTCGCCGTGCGGAGTGCGGAGTGCGGAGTGCGAAAAGACCTCAGTAACTTCCAAATATAGATACAACGGAAAAAGATTGTAGAAATAATCAAATAGACATCTGGTGGTAATTAATGTAGAGACGTATAGAACGTCTCTACAAGGGTTGTAGAAAACGCATATTTAATTTTTACCAGATGTCTAATAATCGCGGGCAAGATGCCCCCACTACATTAAAATACGCGATGTTGTAAAGATGGCATTTGTCGGCGTACTTGTTCGAGTCGAGTAGGTTTAATTTCGGCGATCGCTATTCCCGGTTTTT
>LJOT01000141.1 GCA_001672075.1 Anabaena sp. CRKS33 | reverse complement strand
CAAAATATACATCAAAGCTAGAAACAATGCCATTCGTAAATCTGAACTATCCCCAGAAATATTCCCGGAAAATTGTCCTTACTCCTTAACAGAAATTCTTAATCCTGAATGGCTGCCATTATTACCTTGTCCAAATTGAAAAAAGTCTTGATTTGTAGGTTGGGTTGAGGCACGTTCGCGGAGCGTGGCGTTAGCCATAACCCAAAAAATGCGTCCGGTTGCGCTGTCGCTTAACCCGACCTCCAAAAAATGGACAGGGTATTGCTGTGTTAGATATAGTTATCAATAAAACTTGATACAGAGGTGTAGATTGGGAAAACTTAGTAGATATAATCAGATTCCTCTTAGGGTGGTTTACACACCAGAGAGTCGCATTCGCCATCCTTTGATACTATTCAAAGAAATGTGGCGAGATTTGTTAGCATCAAGAGAATTAGCATGGCGGTTATTAGTGCGAGATATTAGCGCTCAATATCGTCAGTCTTTGTTGGGTGTGTTGTGGGCATTTTTTCCACCCATTATCACGGCCTTGGGGCTGGTAGTTGCTAAAAATGCTGGGGCTGTAAATATTGGTATGACCGACATCCCTTATCCGGCTTATGTGATGTTTAGTATGTCACTATGGCAGACCTTTGTGGAAGCTTTGAATGGTCCTTTGGCGGCTGTGGGTGGGGCTAGGTCAATGCTGGCAAAAATTAACTTCCCCAAGGAAGCGATTATTTTGGCTAAATTAGGCGAAGTGTTTTTTAATTTTGGTATTAAGTTAATTTTAATTTTCGGTTTATTCCTGTGGTTTAAGATTCCTGTGACATGGAGTGTGATTTTAGCTCCTGTAGCTTTGATTCATTTGATCATCTTAGGGACAGCAATTGGCTTGTTGCTTGCCCCTCTAGGGGCTTTGTATGGAGATGTGGGCAGGCTAATACCGTTAATTGTCACGCCCTGGCTGTTGTTAACTCCAGTGATTTATCCAGTTCCCACCCAAGGTTGGTTTAGTGTGGTGGTGAGTTGGAATCCCGTTACACCATTGTTGGTTACAGTCAGGGATTTGGCGATAAGTGGGGTAGTATCTAATCCCACTGGATTTTGGCTAGTCAGTGGTTTGAGTTTTGTGTTGTTATTTTTGGCTTGGATTTTGTATCGGTTGTCAATGCCGTTTATTGTTGAAAGAATGAGTTCTTAGAATTTCTTAATATGAAGTTAACGTAGCGTTTATTATAAGAATCCAGTTTTATCTTTAAAAATATCCGTAGGGTGTGTTGGCGATCGCATAACGCACCTAACACTCAGTAATCATGGGTTACGGATTTTATTCTATAGCCTGAGTAGGGTATATATATATATACTTCAAACGGTTCATAGTTTAACCAAATGCCCACCCTACAAGAGTTAGACTGATTTGATATCATACCACTTCCCTGCAAAATTATCTATTAAATTAGTGTAATCTTTATTATATGTTAAACACAGAAAAGCAGAATTTACACCATCACACAAATGACGGGGAAGTTTTAGTCAGGGTTGAGAATGTATCAAAGAAGTTTTGCCGTAGTCTCAAGAAGTCTCTGTGGTATGGGGTGCAGGATATTGGCTCAGAGATGATGGGAATCAAGTATGACCATGAACTTAGACCCGATGAGTTTTGGTCAGTGAAAGATGTAAGTTTTGAGTTACGTCGTGGGGAGTGTTTGGGGTTAGTTGGTCGTAATGGTGCAGGGAAGAGTACGCTTTTGAGAATGTTGAGTGGTTTGATTAAGCCGGATCGCGGTTGCATTGAAATGCAGGGGCGAGTGGGGGCGTTGATTGCCCTAGGAACAGGGTTCAACCCAATTTTGACTGGTCGGGAAAACATTTATGTCAATGGCTCTGTTTTGGGACTTAGCAAAACAGAGATTGATGGAAAAATTGAAGAAATTATTGAATTTGCTGGGATTGAAGGTTTTATTGATTCGCCAGTACAAGGCTATAGTTCAGGTATGCAGGTGCGATTAGGTTTTGCTGTAGCGACGGCTCTTTCCCCGGATGTGCTAATTTTAGATGAGGTATTAGCGGTTGGTGATGCGGCATTCCGCAATAAGTGTTACCGAAGAATTGCCAATGTACGTAAAAATGCGGCGGTTATTTTTGTTTCACATAGCATGGAGCAAGTAGCGCGAATTTGTGACAAGATACTAGTGATGTCTGTGGGGGAAGTTGCCTTTTCAGGAAGCTTAGAACAAGGAATAGCGGTTTATGATCGGCTCAATGATGATGGGGAAGAGCAGGATGAGTCTTTTCTATCAGTAAGTGATCCGTTGACTTATTTTCAAGCTCAACTATCCCATGATGTTTTGTCTTCTGGTTCTCCTTTAGACATTCAAGTTTCTATTGAAAGTTCTGATTTTCTGGAAGATTTTCTCCTACGCATAAGTTTTTATGATGCTTCTGGGGCTTTTGCCGCTGAGTGTAACTTTTTTGCGCGTGACCATAAAATTTCACTTCTAGCTGGAATTTCCCATTGGGATGTTTCTCTTAGCTCTATCCCGTTAAAAAATGGACTTTATCGGATTAGTTTCAATATCATTGATAGAAAGGGTGAGCTTGTTGTTTGGTCTTATAAACAGCAAAAAATAAAAATAGTGGATGCCTATCCTGGGGCAAATGCTAATTGCCAATTACAATTAGGACATTGGCTGACCTAATTTCATCAGACTAATAGCAATAAATAACAACTATACTATTTAACTATGATTAAGTTACTAGATTGTACTCTGCGAGATGGTGGATACTACAATGCTTGGGATTTTGATCAAGCTTTAATCGAAGACTATCTTCTGGCTATGGACGCAATATCTGTTGACTTTGTGGAGTTGGGTTTTCGAGGATTTACCCAAGATGGTTTTCGGGGCGGATGCGCTTACACCACTGATAGTTTTATTCGGGGATTGTCTATCCCTGATGGACTAAAAATCGGGGTGATGGTGAATGCCAGTGAGATTGTTAATCATCCAGATGGTGTGGAGCAAGCACTAGCCAAATTGTTTGCTCCTGCGGTTGATTCTCCCGTACTGCTGGTGAGAATTCCTTGCCATTTTTATGAATTTGAAGCGACTTTAGTGGGTTGTCGCTGGCTCAAGGAGCAAGGTTATCAAGTTGGCATTAATCTCATGCAGATTGCCGATCGCTCTTTAGAAGAAATAGAGCAGTTAGCCCATCTGGCCAGCCGATACCCTCTGGATGTACTGTATTTCGCCGATAGTATGGGCAGTATGAATCCTGGGCAAACTACAGAAATTATTAGAGCTTTGCGTCAAGGCTGGCATGGAGAATTAGGTATTCATACTCACGATAACATGGGGCGGGCATTAGCCAATTCGCTTCAGGCGGTGGCAGATGGCGTTACCTGGATTGATGGCACGGTGACGGGTATGGGGCGAGGAGCAGGAAATGTGAAGACGGAGTATCTCGCGGTGGAGTTGGAAACCCTGCGGTCAGATCGCCCCTGCAATATTACGCCTTTGATGACGGCCATTCGCCGATATTTTGGTCCGATGCAACATTACTATGGTTGGGGAACTAATACTTATTACTATTTGGCTGGTAAGTATGGCATCCACCCAACTTATATTCAATCCATGCTGACGGATAGTCGTTATGGCGAGGAAGATTTGTTAGCTGTTATTGATCACCTAAAAAATTCTGGTGGCAAGAAGTTTAGCTTGAATACGCTGGAATCTGCACGACACTTTTATGTCGGTGAGCCAATGGGAAGTTGGTCACCAGCCAGTTTAATTGCTGGGCGTGAAGTTCTGATTTTGGGTACTGGACCTGGGGTCAAAAAGCATCAACGCGCATTAGAAGATTACATCCATCGTTATCAACCGATTGTCATTGCCCTCAATACTCAAACCCATCTAGAGCCGAAGTTGATTGATCTGCGGGTGGCTTGTCATCCAGTACGGTTATTGGCAGACTGTGCAAAGCATATCAGATTGCCTCAGCCCTTGGTAACGCCAGTTTCAATGTTACCTGAAGATATTCTTGCTGAATTGACAGGTAAGAAATTACTAGATTTTGGTCTAGCGGTACAGCCTGACACGTTTGAGTTTGCGGAGAATTATTGTGTGTTGCCGACATCAATGGTAATTGCTTATGCTTTAGCGATTGCTACAAGTGGTAAAGCTTCACATATTCTCCTGGCTGGCTTTGATGGTTATAGTGCTGATGATCCTCGTAATCATGAAATGGATATGTTATTTAAGCGGTATAAGCAATCTTTCCAAGCCGTATCTTTAACGGCGATAACGCCCACTAAATACCAGCTATCCCAATCATCAATTTATTCTTTTACTTAAACTTTGTGGAATGCTACTTGAGAAATTTATCTAATGTTAAATACTGTTGTTGATCGTTTTAGACAAAAACTGCAAACCAGTGTTGCACTTGGTATTTTTAGCAAAACAACCGATAGTGCTATAGTTGAAGCTGCTGGGCTTGCTGGGCTTGATTTTATTATTTTGGATATGGAACATGGTTCAAGTACAACTGAAACCCTCAGTCACCACGTTCGAGCAGCACTTTTGACTGGTATGGCTTCTATTATAAGAGTTAAGGGAGTAGATCCACAAGCTATTGGCTCTGCTCTCGATATGGGGTCTGTTGGAGTACAAGTGCCTAATATTTCGACCGCTGAGGAAGCACGGAAAGCTGTAAAAGCTGCTCGATTTTACCCTGGGGGTATGCGTGGTGTATGCCGCTTTGTTCGTGCAGCTAATTATGGTGGTAGTAATAAGGAAGATTATTTTCGGGAAGCTAACAAAGCAATTTTAATTTTGCAGATTGAAGGTAAAGAAGGAGTCGAAAATATCGATGAAATTTTAGATGTTGAGGGATATGATATGTTGTTCGTTGGGCCTTATGATCTTTCTCAATCGCTTGGAATTCTGGGTCAAACTAATTCTGCCAGATTGATAGACTATATTCAAAATTTGCTTATAAAAGCAAAGGAAAAAAAGATATTGTTGGGTACTTTTTCTGATTCTCTTGAAAATAGCAAAGATCTGCTTGATCTGGGATTTAACTATATAAGCTATTCAGTAGATGTGAGCATCTTTCGCGATTCTGTTTGTAGTCTAATTAAAGAATTTTTAAGAGAGAAGCAATAATGATCACTGCTATTGTACCAGTCAGAAAAGGTAGTCGTAGACTTAAAAATAAAAATATTTCTGGTTTTGCAAACTCTAATTTGCTTCTTTATAAAATAGATCAGTTAAAAGCAGTCAAAACGGTATCAAAGATTGTTGTTAGTTCTGACTGTGATGAGATGCTACAGATGGCTTCTGATCGTGGTGTTTTTATCCACAAAAGAGCAGATGAATATTGTGATGAGGTAACTAAAAAGTTTGGAGAAGTTGTAGCTCACATCTGTGAAAATGTAACGGGTGAACACATTTTATGGGCAACTTGTACCTCGCCTCTCGTTGAGCCACACCATTATATCCAAGCGATCAATTGCTATCTTCGTGTTCTTGGCAAGGATTTTGACTCGTTGATGTCCGTAGAAGAACTAAAAAGATATCTCTGGGATGAAAAAGGTCCTATCAATTATAAACTTGGTATTGACCATGTCCCTTCTCAACAATTGCCACCACTTTATCGTGTAACCGATGGAATTTTGCTTGCACCACGATTAAAGATGATTGAGTGGAAATACTTTCATGGTACATCCCCTTACTTATTCAAAATGGATAAACGAAGCTCAATTGATATTGATGATGTATACGATTTAGCTTGTGCAAAAGCATGGCTTGATCTATAGGTTTGTTTTATTATGAATAAAATTGAAAAAAACTATAAGTGCTTAATCTTTGACTGTGATGGTGTCATTCTCGACTCCAATCAGGTCAAAACCCAAGCTTTTTATCAAGCTGCACTCCCTTATGGGGAAACTGTAGCTCAGTCCCTAGTTGATTATCACATCCAAAATGGGGGCATTTCTCGCTATCGAAAATTTGAATATTTTCTACAAAATATTATTGGTGTTGGCATTGACCAAAAACCTCTTAACGAACTTCTGTCAACCTATGGGGCTCACGTTCGAGAAGGTTTACTAAACTGTACAATTGCTCCAGGACTTCAGGAGTTACGTCAAGCATTGCCTGACACTTGTTGGCTTGTAGCATCTGGCGGAGATCAAGCTGAATTACATGATGTTTTTGAAAAACGAGGTATCAGTCACTTATTCAACGGTGGGATTTTCGGTAGCCCTGACACCAAAGAACAAATTTTGCTAAGGGAAAAAGAGCTAGGTAATATCCAATTTCCTGCTCTATTTATGGGTGACAGCCGCTACGACTATATTGCTGCCACTAAAGCTGAACTTGACTTTATTTTTGTTTCTGGCTGGACTGAAATGAAAGACTGGCAAGAGTTTTGTAAATCATTAGAACTACCTCAAATGAAACAAATTACCGAATTGTTAGAACTAATTAATACGTGAGAAAGTTGATTTTTATCTGAAATATGCACTTTTTATTATTTGAAGTATGACTAAATCAAAAGTTGATCTGGTTAAAGAAAAAATTCTGCTTTTAAAGCAAAGCAATTTAGATGTTAAAGATTCTTTAGATTTTCTGCATAACATTGCAGAGAACATTCCAGTTGTAATTGTTACCTGTGGTCCATCACTCAGCCAGATACCTCAAGAAAAACTGATTGCATTAGGTTCAAAATGTATATTAATTGCAGTTAAGCAAGCACATGAATATTTAAACGGAGTTGAAATTTTTCATCTTATAAATCAAGGAAACTTAAAAAAATACAAATATCGTAAAAGTACATACGTTATCTCCTCTTTCAATGATGCAGATCCAGAAATATTTTCTCCCGTAGATATCTATTTACCTCTTAAGGAGAGAAACCCAGCAAAGAGACTAGCTGTGACTCTTGAATTTGAGAAATTTTTATTGGCAAAAGTGCCACAAAGACCTTGGGGACCTGGAATAATTTTAGAATCTGCTATTTATCTAGCACTTCACCTGGGATCAAAAGATATTTTCTTAGTCAGTTATGATCTGGCTTCTCCTAATGCGAGTAATTTTAAACATTATAATAAGTTTTACGAAAGTAATAAAAGCTCCAAAAATGAAACTGCGGAGTTCTATTTGTCAAAAATAGCTCGAAAAGTAGCTGTAATAACAGGATATTCAGAAGCTAGAATTAGATATGAATTTGGTTTGAAATATAATCCAACTGGAGCTATTGATCCAGATGAAAATAAAATATTAATAGATTCTTCTCATGATTTACACAAGTGGCTTATGAGTCGTGGAATTAAATTAAGAATTTGCAGTAATAATTCATTTGTGAGTAACTCAATCCCCCGCGTTGATGTTGATGAGATGGAAAAAATAATAGTTTCTAAGAATTTTTAAACTATGAAAATTGCAGTTTGGCATAACTTACCAAGTGGCGGTGGTAAACGAGCCTTATTCCACCATGTAAAAGGATTGGTAGAGCGTGGACATACAGTAGAATCATGGTGTCCACCCACCGCCGATCAAACATATCTTCCTCTTGGTGATCTGATCAAAGAAAGTATAGTCCCGTTGGCAGAAACTCAACCAAAAGCTGGACGGATTGCCAACTTATTGAGTCCCTATCAAACGATGGTTGACAAGATTCAGGCAATGGATATTCACTGTCAACAATGTGCAGAAGAAATAAATAAGGGTGATTTTGATGTTCTTTTTGCCAACGCTTGTACTTTTTTCAGGACAACCTCAATCGCCAGATATGTAAATATCCCAAAGTTTCTCTATTTACAAGAGCCTTATCGCTGGTTATACGAAGCTTTACCAAAATTACCTTGGTTAGCTTTACCGCCTTTTGATAAGCCTTGGTGGACTTCACGCAGTTATTCATTGGCATTTCTAAGAAATCAAATTGAAGTGCAGGGATTTAGAGTTCAAGCTCGTGAAGAGTTGCTAAATGCTGAAGCATTCGATTTGATTTTAGTAAATTCGCTTTTTAGCCGTGAAAGTGTTCAAAGGGCTTATGGAATTGATTCCAAGGTTTGTTATTTGGGAGTTGACGCTGAACTCTTTAAGCCATTGAATCTGCCACGTCAAAAAAGTGTTGTTGGACTAGGGGCGATATATATAGGAAAAGGCTTAGAAAGAGCCGTTAATGCCGTTGCTACTATTGAGAAAAAAGATAGGCCTTCATTGGTCTGGATTGGAAACTTTTCGGATTTATCCTATCAAAATGAAATCATAAAACTTGCCACATCTATGGGGGTGGAATTTATTCCAAAAGTTAGAGTGTCAGATGATGAAGTTGTTAAATTACTAAACAAAGCTTCAGTCATGCTTTACACGCCTATTTTAGAGCCATTTGGCTTTGCTCCTCTTGAAGCTAATGCCTGCGGTACTCCTGTGGTGGCGATCGCCGAAGGTGGGATCAGAGAAACAATCAAAGATGGAATAAATGGTTTTTTAATTAATGGAAATGAGCCTGTTGAGATGGGAAAAGCGATTTCAAAAATATTAAACAATAAGGAGTTAGCTGATAACATGGGTAAGAATGCAAGAAGTTATGTATTAGAGCAATGGAGTTGGGAAAGAGGAATTGATCGTCTAGAAAAGTGCATTCTTAACTTGCTTTGCCAAAAAGCATAGTTGGTTTATTTGTGATTTATATAGCTCAAAAACTTGTTCAAAAGTATATTTTAAGCACATAGTCTAGAATCATTATGTCTGATATAAAAGCGATCGCCTTCTACCTGCCCCAATATCATCCCATCTAGAAATTGCTAGAATGCTGATAAAACAGTCCAATATCAGGAGACTCAATCCATGTCCTCTATAACTGCCCAAGAGCAAAAAGCTCAAATGCTCGATACTGCTCAAATAGCAACCCAAGTTCACGATCTTGATTTTTATCAATGGGTACAAACTACTATTGATAATATCCAGAGAGGGGCGATCGAAACCATTGATTGGGATTACTTAGTGGAGGAGTTGCGGGATTTGGGCAACGAGCAAAAAAATCAGCTAGAAAGTCGCTTATTAGTTCTTTATGAACATTTACTTAAATTGACTTATTGGTGGCAAGAGCGTGATTACAATCAAAGGGGATGGCGAGCCACTATTCTAGAACAACGGAAACAACTCAAGCGACTTTTAAACCGGAGTCCGAGCCTAAAGCCTTATTTTCAAGAAGTTGCCCAAGAAATTTATGATGATGCTTGCCAGATTACAAGCGTGAAGACAGGTTTAAATGCAAATCTATTTCCCCCATCTCCTATTGCCAATATAGAGCAAGTTTTGAATGAAGATTGGCTGCCCAGAGTTAAAAGAAGATTGCTAAACTGTTAATTCATCCGTAGATTTCATCAATAAACCTCGTATTTACTCACAAAATTGTCAATTACAGAACTAGAAGTTGAATCTACGACAGATACACGGACAGAAATGATCCAGACGATCGCTATAGTCCAAAATGTCGGTTTCAGAATTGAAATAATCCGTAAAAACTGAAAAACTTAGTTCAAAGTATTAATTAAATTATGCCTGATATAAAAGCGATCGCCTTCTACCTCCCCCAATATCATCCCATTCCTGAAAATGATCAATGGTGGGGCAAGGGTTTTACTGAATGGACAAATCTTACAATGGACAAATATTACAAAAGAAAAACCTTAAATCTAAAGAAATATGCTTAAAAAATATATCAAAAATACCATAGCTTTTTTGCCTTACTATTTATCGGGTAAAACTAATAAAGGTTGGTGTCCTGTTTGTGAATCAAAAGTATTCTTTGTAAAAAAAGCAGACTGGCTACGCGATTTTTATACCTGTTCTAACTGCAATTCTATCCCCAGGCAACGCGCAATTATAGTAGCTCTTAATACGTTTGTTCCTGAATGGAGGAATTTGCAAATTCATGAGTCATCACCATCAGGACCCGCTTCAGCATTGATAGAAAAAGAATGTTCTAACTATATTCCTAGTCAGTTTTTCCAAGATATCCCTCTAGGAAAATCAAAGGATAAATTCAGGTGTGAAAACCTAGAAAATATGACTTTTGAAGATAAATCTTTCGATATAATAATCACTCAAGATGTATTTGAACACGTGATGAATCCTGCTGCTGCTTTTAAGGAAATTAATCGTGTATTAAAACCTGGAGGAGTACACGTTTTTACTATGCCTTGGTATCCTCATTTAAAACAAACTCTTCAAAGAGCTAGATTGGTAAATGGAGAAATAGAGTTTTTGGTAGAACCTGTATATCACGGAAATCCAATAGATTCCAAGGGTTCACTAGTCACATTTGACTGGGGTATAGATTTTACGGACTATATTTATATAAATAGTGGTATGTTTACAACTATTTATTTAGTTAAAGATAAAAAGATGGGTTTAGACGCAAAATTTTTAGAAGTTTTCATTAGCAGAAAGCTGGAAAACTAGAAATTTATATGATTAGTAAAATTCAAAATAATTAATCATGCCTGATCTAAAAGCGATCGCCTTCTACCTTCCCCAATATCATCCCATTCCTGAAATTAAAAAATTATGCCTGATCTAAAAGCGATC
>LJOT01000140.1 GCA_001672075.1 Anabaena sp. CRKS33 | reverse complement strand
GTAATAGGTGACAGGGAACAGGGAACAGGTGACAGGGGACAGGTAATAGGTGACAGGGAACAGGGAACAGGTGACAGGGGACAGGTAATAGGTGACAGGTGACAGGGAACAGGGAACAGGGAACAGGGAACAGGTAATAGGTAATAGGTAATAGGGAACAGGGAACAGGTAATAGGTAATAGGTAAAAATTAACAGAATCCGGGAAAGTGCTTATTTGCGTTTAGTTCCTTTTTGCCAGGTTTGACTATGATTATGATGTTGTTTACTAAATTCCGCTTTGGGAAAAAGTCGCTGTTCTATTTGTTCATAACTTCCTTCAAAGTCACATTTACCCAAGTAAGGACACTGACGACAATAAACTCCCTTGGTGTAACGTTCTAAATTCTCGCGGTTGAAAAAATAGGGTTTGTGACTAAATGTACTTGCTACCCATTGCCATGACATATTGTTACTTGCTGGATCACCGTCGAGTAAATGTTGCAAAAACCACTTTGCGCCGGCTTGCCATTCCACCCGTCGCCAATGAATAATATAAGCTGCTAACCACATCCTGATATGATTGTGGAGATAGCCAGTTGTTCGCAATTCCTGACTAAAGCTGTCAATGCAAACTAACCCTGTAGTTCCAGTGGTGATATCTTCTGGTAATTTGGCTGTATAGTCTGTGGGTAGATAACCGGTTTTGTATTCTTCCTGATTTTGCCAAATCCCGTTTCCCAGCTTAACATATAATCTTTGCCAGTAGTCACGCCAGGCTAATTCCTGAATCAATTTATTAGCATCATTTGGGTTGTCAACTCGTTTAAGTACATATTCTCGAATTTCTCCCAAACTTAAAACACCATGACGAATATAAGCTGATAATTTAGTAACATTACCATCTAAAAAATTGCGTGTTTTTCCATAAGCTACCGGATCAATTTCCCTGAGTGCTTTCTCCGCTGCTTTCCTTCCCCCTGGAATATTATTAAAATGATCATCTGCTGCTTGGGGAAACTGTTCCCGCAGGTATGTAACTAATTGACTTCTGTTTTTAAAATCACGTAACATAATTTTCTAGATATGTTTTCTTGAGTGTTGTATAATTGAAGTATGATTTAGTCTCACGCCAAGGCGCAAAGACCCAATGTTAACCGCTTGCAAAATTATAGAATACAAATTATTACAAAATGTCCCCACAATTCCCAATTGGTAGTAAAGTCCGTGTGGTATGCTTACCACCATACCTGAAAACTGCTGAACCTATGCCTATGTTACGTCCTGCTGATGTCATTCACATTGGGGAAGAAGGTATAGTTATTGATTGTCGCCCTGGTGGTTATTGGGGTGTACGCTTTACTAGAGGGGCTTTTCTCATAGATAGCCAATACATTGAAAGTATCGAAAAACCACCGGAATCTGATTCAGATGCAAAATAGGAGACGAGAAGAATGTAAACTTATATTAAGTTATATTTCTGGTTTAAATCATGATTTCCCGTCGCACTTTTGTTAGCATTTTATTTGCTACTTGTTTAGCTGTGATTAATTGGTTGAATTTTACACCCAATGCTCAAGCTTTAGGTGGTACATTACCGAAAATTAATCAATTAGCACCAGAATTTACTTTACCAACTAATACGGGTAATGGTAAAATTTCTTTGGCTGATTTTCGGGGTCAGTGGGTAGTTCTCTATTTCTACCCTCAAGATTTTACTTCTGGTTGTACTATTGAAGCCAGACGTTTTCAACAAGATCTATCTAAGTACATTGAGAAAAATACTCAAGTTATTGGTATCAGTGCTGATGATGTTGATTCTCATGCGGAATTTTGTGATTCCGAAGGGTTAAAATTTCCTTTGTTAGCTGATACTACGGGAACAGTTAGTAAAGCTTATGGTTCTTGGATGAGTTTTTTCTCTATGCGCCATAGTTTTATTATTGATCCTCAAGGTATTTTACGGGCAACTTTTGTCAAGGTTAATCCTAGTATTCACAGTACGGAAGTTTTAGCGGAGTTAAGTAAATTACAATCTTCTGTTTTTTAAAAGTCAGGAAATAAAATATTATTTTTTTGATTTTTTTGATTTTTTTGACTCCTTCTCTCTGCGGTTTCAGGGTTTTTTATCTAACCGCAGAGGCTCAGAGGACGCGGAGGAAAAAGGTTTTATAGGAGTGCTAATTTTTTTCAATGAATCATGATCCTTATATTGTTAAACCAGGTTCTCAAGTTTCTTTGGTCAAGGATTATAACCCAGGTTATAAGTGTGAATTTCATCAAAAAGGTGATGCTGTCAGAAAATTAAAAGCGGGTATTTTACAGTTAGCTAAGTATCAAGATATTCTCTATGCTCAAAATAATTATTCTTTGTTGATTATTTTTCAGGCTATGGATGCTGCTGGTAAAGATAGTACCATTAAACACGTTATGTCTGGTGTCAATCCCCAAGGATGTCAGGTATTTAGTTTTAAAGCACCCAGTGAAGAAGAGTTAGATCATGATTATTTATGGCGCTCAATGAGGGCTTTACCAGAAAGGGGAAGAATTGGTATTTTTAATCGTTCTTATTATGAGGAATTACTCATAGTGCGTGTACATCCAGAAATTCTTAAAAAACAACAATTACCCAGTTTTCCTAAAGGTGATCAAATATGGAAACAGCGTTTTGAGGAAATTAATAATTTTGAAAAATATTTGGTTAATAATGGTGTGATTGTTCTTAAATTTTTTCTCAATGTCTCTAAGTCGGTACAAAGAAAACGGTTTTTAGAACGCATTGACTCACCAGAAAAAAATTGGAAGTTTTCCGCTAGTGATTTACAAGAACGCTTTTTCTGGAATGATTATATGAATGCTTATGAAGAAGTCTTTAACCACACTAGCACGGAATTTGCTCCTTGGTATATTGTCCCGGCCGATCGCAAATGGTTTACAAGATTAATAGTAGCAGATATTATTTGCCAAAAGTTACAAGAATTAAATTTACAATATCCAAAAATCAGTGAAGAATATAAACGAAAATTATCGGAAGCAAAAAAGGCTTTAGAAGCAGAAAGTTAGGCTCTTCGATTTACCAATTACCCATTACCCATTACCAATTTCAATTCACACAACGCCAAAAATTTTATCTATCTATAGATAGATAAAATGAATGAGAAATTTTGATACTTTACAATGGGGGCTAAATCATCTATTCAAAATAAATATGCCAAATCTTCCTAGTTTTGATATTGTGGCTGTAGCTGCTTCTGCTGGTGGGTTGACGGCGCTAATTGAGGTCTTGACTGATTTACCGGCGGATTTCAAAGCAGCTATTGTTGTCGTTCAACATTTAGATCCTCGTCACCCTTCCCTAATGGCGGAAATTTTGAGTCGTCGCACTGTGTTAAAGGTAACAGAAGCTAAGGAAAAAGAACGACTCACTCCCGGAACTGTTTATATTGCTCCTCCTAATAATCACCTATTAGTTAATAGTAATGGTACAGTTTCTTTATCTCAGTCGGAAATGGTGCATTTTCTCCGTCCTTCCGCTGATTTATTGTTTGAGTCTGTGGCCGCAAGTTATCGAGAAAGAGCGATCGCAATTGTATTAACTGGAACTGGTACGGATGGAGCGATGGGAGTTGAAGCAATTAAAAAAATGGGTGGTACGGTGATTGTTGAAGATGCGAAAACTGCTGAATTTCCGGGAATGCCTACTGCTGCCATTAAAACTGGTAATGTAGATTTTATCTTACCTTTGCCAGAAATTTCCCTAGCTTTACGAACTTTGATCATGTCTGGTGCTAATTTCTAAATTTAGGTTAATATCAAGAACTTAATATCCAAAATAGCTACATCTCTATTGATTCTATGAACCTTCCGCATAAAGACGTTGATTTTGAAAATCTTCTGCAATATTTAAGAATTAATCGAGGCTTTGATTTCACAGGTTATAAGCATTCAACTTTAATGCGTCGTGTTACTAAACAGATGCAGTATTTAAACATAGAAAGTTTTGCTAATTATCAAGATTATCTAGAAGTTCATCCTGATGAATTTAAAGCTTTATTTAATACTATTTTGATTAATGTCACCGCTTTTTTTCGTGACCCTTTAGCTTGGGAATATTTATCTAAGGATATTATTCCCAATATTCTGAGAAATAAACAAAAAAATGAACAAATTAGAATCTGGAGTGCTGGTTGTGCTTCTGGAGAAGAAGCTTATACTTTAGCCATAATCTTAGGAGAAATATTAGGAATTGAAGATTTTCGTCACCGCGTAAAAATCTACGCTACAGATATAGATGAGGAAGCCTTAAACCAAGCACGTCAAGCTAGTTACTCAGTCAAGAATATTCAAGGTGTCCCATTGGAACTGCGCGATAAATACTTTGATTTAGTAAATAAAAACTATATTTTTCATCAAGATTTACGTCGCGCTGTTATTTTTGGTCGTCATGATTTACTTCAGGATGCACCAATTTCTCGTTTAGATCTATTGGTTTGTCGTAATACTTTAATGTATTTCAATTCGGAAACCCAAGGACGCATTATCAATCGTTTTCATTTCGCTCTTAATGATCATGGTTATCTGTTTTTAGGAAAAGCAGAAATGTTAGTCACTCATGCTAATTTATTTACACCTATAAATTTAAAAGATCGTGTCTTTGCAAAAGTATCTTTGGGAAATATCCGTAATCGTCAATTAGTAATGGCTAATTTACAAAATCAAGAATCAGCTAATATGTCTCAAGAAATTAGAGTTAGAGAATTAGCTTTTGATACAGCGTCTAGCGCTCAGATTGTTATTAACAATCAGGGAATATTAATCATGATTAATGAACAATCTCGGAATTTATTTAATTTAACACTTAAAGATATAAATCGCCCTTTTCAAGACTTAGAATTATCTTATAGACCTCTAGAATTGCGATCGCTCATTGAGCAAGTATATAATGAACGTCATCCGATTACATTAACTAATATTGAACGTTATCAGCCTAATTCAGAAACTCAGTATTTAGATGTGCGAATTATTCCCTTACAAGATAATGATCAAACCATTCTCGGTGTAACAGTTGCTTTTAACGATGTTACCCGTTATATAAAATTACAATCAGCATTGCAACGCTCTCGACAAGAATTGGAGACCACTAACGAAGAATTGCAATCCACAAATGAAGAATTGGAGACCACTAACGAAGAATTGCAATCCACAAATGAAGAATTGGAGACCACAAATGAAGAATTGCAATCCACAAATCAAGAAATGGAGACCATGAATGAAGAATTGCAATCAGCTAATGAAGAACTGCAAGCAATAAATAGTGAACTGAGCGATCGTACTTATGAACTAGATCGGACTAATACCTTTATGTCTTCCATTTTAGGTTGTTTGCAAATGGGAATGGTTGTAATAGATACTAGTTTTAATATCTTAATTTGGAATCATGCAGTTGAGGATATGTGGGGTTTACGTCAAGAGGAAGTAATTAACAAATCTTGGTTTAGTTTAGATATTGGTTTACCCGTAGAACAATTGCGAGTTCCAATTCGTGATATACTATCGAGTAAAAAGAAATTCCAGGAAATATTGATTAATGGTACTAATCGTCGCGGTAAACAAATTCGATGTTATATTGCTTTTAGTCCCTTGATCGGCAATAATATAGAAGGTATTATCATGATGATGACTGATACTGAAAAAATTAATAGTATGATTTCTCCTACGGAAATTGAACAAAGACAACGAGAAGAAGAAAAATAAAAATGTTTTCTATTTTGTCCTTTCTCGTTCCCAATTCTTCCAGACTCTAGACTGGGAATGTCTTGTTAGAGGTTCTACCTCTTGTATTTTAAAATCAGAATATCTAAATCTGCCACGCGGAGCATAAAAAAGAGAATATTCATATTGATAAATTAATTTTTACCAGTTGTTTGATTTTGAACTTTGATTTTAAACTTTGAACTTGAACTTTAAATTTGTAATCTATGTCTATAATTATTGCTGGAGAAAGAAGCGGAGTCGGAAAAACAACAGTTACACTAACCCTGTTAGCATCTTTACGTCGTCGTGGTCTGAATGTACAATCTTTTAAAGTAGGACCAGATTATATTGATCCTATGTTTCATGAATATGTTACTGGTCTTCCTTGTCGAAATTTAGATCCTGTATTAACTTCAGAAAGTTATGTTCAACAATGCTTTAATCATCATTCTTCCCAAAGTGAATATAGTTTAATTGAAGGAGTAATGGGTTTATTTGATGGTATTGGAAACTTATCAAACTTTGCTAGTACCGCACATATTGCTAGATTATTAGATATACCAATCATATTAGTAATTGATTGTAGTCGTTTATCCGGTTCTGTAGCTGCAATTGCTCATGGTTATTCTTCCTTAGATCAAAGAATTAAAATTGCTGGTTTAGTATTAAATAGAGTAGGAAGTGAACGACATTTATCATTATTAAAAGCATCTCTTGTATCTCTACAATTACCGATTTTAGGTATACTAAGAAGACAGGATAATATTACCATTCCTGACCGTCATCTGGGCTTAATTCCCACCGCAGAATTACCAAAATTAGATCAAATAATTGATAGTTTAGCCGATTTAGGAGATGTTTATTTTGATTGGGAGCAACTTTTACCGCTTTTAAAATCATCATCTTTATCAAGTCCCAATACCTTATCCTTAACAAGAGGAGAATTAGGGGGGAGTGTAGTTGATAGTCCTAAATCTGAAAAACTTTGTAAAATTGCTGTAGCACGAGATCAAGCCTTTAATTTTTACTATCAAGATAACTTAGATTTATTAGAGAAACTAGGTGCAGAATTAGTATTTTGGAGTCCATTAAATGATGATCAATTACCAAAAGATATCCAAGGAATATATTTTGGTGGAGGTTTTCCCGAAGTATTTGCATCACAATTAGCTGCAAATGTTAACCTAATTCAAGAAGTGAAAAACGCGATTTTAGGAGGAATACCGACAATTGCAGAATGTGGAGGATTAATGTATTTATGTGAGCAGATTATTGATTTTGATGGTAAAACTTGGCCAATGGTAGGAATATTACCAACTTTAGCGCAAATGGATAAAAAATTAACCTTGGGATATCGTCGCGCAGTAGTTTTAGAAAACACCTTTTTAATTGATATGAACACAAGTATTTTTGGCCATGAATTTCATCGTTCTCATTTAATAACTCATAACTCAAAACCATTGTTTAATACCTATCGTTATGACTGTGATGAAAATACAGGTTTTGAAGGTTGGGGTTTACCTAATGTCCATGCTTCTTATATTCATCAACATTGGGGAGAAAGTCAAGAGATTCCTAAAAGATTTATTCAAGAATGTTTAAAAAATAAACATTTCCATTTAAGTTAGGTACAAGCAGTAATAATTGTAGCTTGCTTCCCGAAGGGTACGCAGATAAACGCAGATAAACACAGATAATTTTGTACTTCATTAGACTGGGAAACGCTATAGTAGAATAAAAATAAATTTAGTCATCAAATGTAATAACCAATGATTAATACTAAGATAATGTTTGGGTTTGGGAAATGGTGGGTTAAAGTTTTTATATTCTTCTTGGGGTTGTGGTTATTTTTGATAATAGCTGCTGATTTAGGTGCGGAATTTTTTTGGTTTCAGGAAGTTGGTTATACAGAAGTATTTTCCCTAAAATTGTTAACTCAGGGTAGTTTATGGCTGTTTATTGTCAGTTTGAGCATTGTTTATTTATGGGGAAATCTAATTTTAGCTCAAAAATTACAATCTAGTCAAAATCATAATTATATTCCAGAGACAGAAATAAAAATTAGTCGAGAATTAACCACTTTTCTCAGTCCCCATTATAACAAAAGTGATCAAAATTTGCAATTAACTAATAATAGCAATCAAATCAAATTGCGGTGGTTGTTACCGCTGACATTAGGATTAAGTTTGTTAGTTTGTTTAATATTAGCATATTATGGAGAAATTGCTCTGGCTTATGGAACTGGAAAAGTCAGTGAATCAAATTTATCAGCACCAATTGTATTTAAAATAGAGATGATTTGGGAGTTGGGAACAAAGATCATTTCTCAAAATTGGTATTTAGCAATAGTTGGGGGATTATCTATTGGTTTATTAATTTATAGCAAATTTCTATTGCGAGCGATCGCAGTGATTTTAAGTTTTAGTTTTGGGGAGATAATTTCTGAAAATTGGGAAAAATTTCTGTTATTTTTTCACCCTGTTTCCTTCAACCGTTCTGAACCATTATTCAATCAAGATATAAGTTTTTATATTTTTTATCTGCCGATTTGGGAAATTTTAGAACTTTGGTTAATAGGATTATGTTTATATGGATTGATTAGCGTTATTCTCACTTATTTATTATCAGCAAATAGCCTCAGTCAAGGCATTTTCAGAGGATTTTCTGCACCACAAAAACGCCATTTATTAGGCTTATCTGGCTGTTTAATGTTAGTAGCTGGTTTAAATTATTGGCTGAATCGTTATCAACTGCTTTATTCTAATAATGGAGTCAGTTATGGTGCTAGTTATACCGATATTAAAGCCCAATTACCAGCAGATACAATATTATATTTCTTATCAATAGCTATAGCTTTTTATTTATTATACTTAGCTGGATTTTCGAGAAAAAAATCTTCACATCATCCCTGGATAAACTATAGTATATATATTTATCTAACTTTGATAATTACGGGTAACTTCATTTTACCTATGGCCGTGCAAAATTTCATTGTTGAACCGAATGAATTACAAAAAGAACAACCTTATATAGAGCGAAATATCGCGCTGACTCGTCAAGCTTTTAATTTAGATATCGTTGATTCTCAAATATTTAACCCCACAGGAAAACTCACAGCAGAAGATATTAAAGCCAATAATTTGACAATTAGGAATATTCGTCTTTGGGACAAAGAACCATTATTAAAAACCAACCGTCAATTACAACAAATTCGACCTTATTATCAATTTCCTGATGCTGATATTGATAGATATTTAATAAAAAGTAACCCCAAAAAAGACAATCTAGAAAAACAACAGGTATTAATTGCGGCTAGAGAATTAAATTATGATAATGTCCCGTCCCAAGCACAAACATGGGTAAATAAAAATATGATTTATACTCATGGTTATGGTTTTACCATGAGTCCTGTAAATACCGTTGCTGCGGGTGGACTACCAGAGTATTTTGTTAAAGATATTAGTCAAAAAGGAAGCGCGTTAAATACTTCTAGTGTAGATATTCGTCAAAGTATTCCCATTAGTAAACCTCGAATTTATTATGGAGAAATTACTAATACTCACGTCATGACTGGGACAAAAGTTAAAGAATTAGATTATCCCAGCGGTAGTGATAATGTTTATAATACCTACGATGGATTAGGAGGAATAAATATCAATTCTTTATGGAAGAAATGGCTATTTTCTATATATTTAAAAGATTGGAGAATGATATTTACACAAGATTTTTTACCAGAAACTAAAGTATTATTCCGACGAAATATTAATCAAAGAATTCACACCATTGCTCCTTTTTTAAAGTTCGATAGTGATCCTTATTTAGTTGTAACTGATGCTTATACAGACAATAAAAATCAACAGTTTCCTGGGAGAGAAAACTATCTTTATTGGATAGTTGATGCTTACACAATCAGCGATCATTATCCCTATTCTGACACAGGTAAAGAGGGGATCAACTATATTCGTAATTCCGTCAAAGTCGTAATTGATGCTTACAATGGTACAGTGAGATTTTACATTGCTGATTCCTTAGATCCAATCATTACAGCATGGTCAAAAATATTTCCTCAAATGTTCCAAAATATTCACAATTTACCTGTTAATCTCCATAATCATTTGCGTTATCCAGTAGATTATTTTAAAATTCAATCAGAACGCTTAATGATCTATCACATGACAGATATTCAAGTGTTTTATAATAGAGAAGATCAATGGCAAATTCCCAATGAAATCTATGGAAGTGAAACCCGTCCAGTTGAACCTTATTATTTAATTACCAGTCTCCCCAATCTTCCCTTTGAAGAATTTATTTTATTACTTCCTTACACACCCAAACAAAGGACAAATTTAATTGCTTGGTTAGCAGCACGTTCCGACGGTGAAAATTACGGTAAACTATTATTATATAACTTTCCCAAAGAACGCTTAATTTATGGACAGGAACAAATTGAAGCGAGAATTAATCAAGATCCGGTTATTTCCCAACAAATTTCCCTCTGGAATCAACAAGGTTCTAGGGTAATTCAAGGTAATCTTTTAGTAATTCCCATTGAACAATCTTTGTTATATGTTGAACCAATTTATTTAGAAGCTACACAGAATAGTTTACCCACTTTAGTTAGAGTCATTGTAGCCTATGAAAACCGCATCGTTATGGCACAAACCTTAGAACAAGCACTATCAGGAATCTTTCAACCAGAACTACCACCTCCACCCCCTATTATTCGTCCCGTCAAATCAGAAATTACCCCAGGTTAAACTCAAAATTAAGTAGGTTGGCGTTAAAAATTGTCGTTATGACAAGGGAACAGGGAACAGGGAACAGGTTTTGGGCAACTTTACTTTTTGTTACTTATGTCGGTTTTT
>LJOT01000751.1 GCA_001672075.1 Anabaena sp. CRKS33 | reverse complement strand
ATAGATGAGACTCATGTATTTATTCTGACATCTCATTTTAGGAATATTTATTTAATAATTTTGTCAGAATCAGGATAACCAGGATTATAGGATTTACAGGATTGTTATTTGATGGTTGATGACTATTTACTTAATATTTTGTCAGAATCAGGATAACCAGGATTATAGGATTTACAGGATTGTTATTTGATGATTCATAGATGAGACTCATGTATTTATTCTGACATCTCGCTTTAGGAATATTTAATATTTTGTCAGAATCAGGATAACCAGGATTAGAGGATTTACAGGATTGTTATTTGATGGTTGATAGATGAGACTCATGTATTTATTCTGATATCTCACTTCATAAATATTCACTTTTCTCTATCCTAATCATCAACAGCCAACCAATAATTAAACGATCACATCCCGTACATCCTTAAATCCTGGACATCCTGATTCTGACAATAATCTTCCATCTCACTTCATAAATATTTATTTACTTTTCTCTATCCTAATCATCAACAACTAACGAATAATCAAACAATCACATCCTGTATATCCTTAAATCCTTGACATCCTGATTCTGACAATCTTAAAATTATGTAAACAAATAACCAAATTCCCTAAATATGCTATTTTATATACAGCATACAT
>LJOT01000750.1 GCA_001672075.1 Anabaena sp. CRKS33 | reverse complement strand
GGGCGAGCGGGCCTCGTCTTGTGCCCTCTCTTCGGCCCGGGATTCTTCCTTCAGCGCCACCAGGGTCTTGGCATCCAAGAGCTTGCCTTGGTGGGCATCCATGCTTTCGCTGCTCTTGCCGAAACGCCAATGCTTGAGCCGCGCCACCTCGATGCTCAGGGCCGTGTTGCGGGCTTGCTCGAATTTGAGTTGGGCAGCTTGGGTTTCCAGTCTTGCTGCTTGAACCTGTAGCTTGTCTTCCTGACTTTGCAGCTTCTCACTCAACCGCTCAATCAACTGCCTTGCGTGCTGTGCAGCTTCATCGTCCCCAAGGGACTGCAGATGGCGGACGTCGAGTTCGTTGAGCATGGGCTCATCATGCCCCGAGCGCCATCCAACCACTCCCACTGGTCTGCGCTGATCTCCACTGTCCCTGCATCATCGGGCCACAAAAACCGAGCCCCACTGCTCAGGCGTCTTGTGCACAGCCACAACCCCGTCGAGTCCGCCACCAACACCTTCAGCCGAGTCGCCCCGCGGTTCGCGAACACATACGCCGTGTTCATCTGCGCCCCGCCTTCAAACCCCCGAACCACCCGGGCCAGCAAGGTGTCCATCCCCGCACGCAAATCACTCACCCCACAGGCCAACCAGATCGACT
>LJOT01000426.1 GCA_001672075.1 Anabaena sp. CRKS33 | reverse complement strand
ATTTGATTTTTGATAGCTTGCGTGGCGTAGCCATACAAGACTCAGTAGGTATCAATTCTGTCTTTCTTCCTGTGTTCCCTGTTCCCTGTTCCCTGTTCCCTGTTCCCTGTTCCCTGACCACACAAGTAAATTCACAGAATCAAACCGGATTCCTATAGATTCTCTAGGAATGACAAATATGGATTCCATTGATAAGCTATTAGCTGAAGTCAAAACTGAACATACAGAACCCAAAAACACGCCGCCACAGGCTAATTCAAATCCTGTGAAATTGGTTTTATCTACTAATAAATCAGATGTATTAATAGATAAATTATTATCAGACGTACAAGCTGATTTTTCCGAAGCTAAAACCGAATATACACAATCTAACTCTAGAAATAACTTACCGCAAATTCAATTAAATTCACCTCCTCCTAAGTCAGATGGATTTATAGATAACTTATTATCAGACGTACAAGCTGATTTTCTGGAAAAAGACGCGGCCGAAGCACTGCGAAAACAAGAAGAATTAATACAGGAGAAAATTCGTCAAGAAAAACTTAAAGCCAAACAAAGAGAAGCTTTAGAAAAACCTGCCAAGGAATGGTTAGCTAAATTAGATCCTTTATCATCAGAAGGATTATGGTTTGAGACATTTGCTCAAGGTTATCCTGGTAAATTACCAGCAGCAATTGATTATTTACAAACTAATTCCTGAGTAAGTAGGGCTTGCTGAATAAGTTGTCTGTGAAGGCAGGGAACAGGGAACTCTTAACAGGGAACAGTTTTAACTGTCTGGATATCCTCAATTTTCCAAATCCGACAAAGAAAAATGCACTTATTTTGAGACACCATTAGCCAAAACCTTACACTTTTTTGTGGTAAAAATCCGCGAAACCCTTATTAATAAATGGTTTTAGCTTTATATGGCTAACGCCACGCTACGCTATCAGCAAGCCCGAATTAATCATTCTAGTTCTGATGTCTGGTCTGGGGTAGCCATACGCAATGCAGGATATGGAAATAAATTTTTAAATCCAGCCAAGCGTTCTCCTAATGGTTCTGGTGCAATATTCCAAAGACTTTCATAATAGAAAAAAGCTACTCCCAGATCACGTTGTTGGACAGCGCGGACTTGAGACTGAATCTGTTGAATTGAGACTGGCCTAGTTCTTAAACCGGCCATAATTCCGATTCCAGTAGGAATTATTTGTTTAACTTCTTCTATTTCTGGACGGGAAAGCTTGGAACTAAAACTATCTAAATTCTCTCGATAAACTTGCATGACTAACTCATCTACTATGTTTAATCTTGCCCAATTCAACCAATCTTGCAGTTGAAATTTGTAGGCATAATCATAGTAATTAGGAGAGATAGAGAAAATCATTTTCGGCTTTATCTGTTTAACTGTATTGTTCAGTCTCACCATAAATTCTGTAATCTTATTTGCTCGCCAATTTACCCATTGTGGATCTTTATAATCTTTGGGGGGACTTTTTTGAGTTTCTTTAGTATACAAGGCAACTGTATATTTATCATAGCCAAATTGATGGGGTAAACTGGTATGATCATCAAATTGAATACCATCAATATCATATTTATTAGTAAGTTCTACAAGTAAATCAATAATAAACTGTTGTACTTCTGGGTGAAATGGATTTAACCATGAAACTTCACCAGCAGCACTCACAGATGTTGTACCACCATCTTGTTTTTGTGTTAACCATCCTGGTTTATTTAATGCCAATTCAGAAGTATTAGGAGTCATAAATCCAAATTCAAACCAAGGAATTACCAGTAATTTTTGACGATGAGATCTATCAATTAAATCCGCGAGAATATCATGTCCATCTAATCCTTTAAAAACAAAAGGTTGAATTTGTAAATCCTGGGCTACTTTACTAGGATACATCACATATCCAGCGTTCCAAACTACAGGATAGACAGTATTAAAATTCAGTTCTCTAAGTTTGCTTACAGCTTCTTGAACTTTAGTCCGATCTTTGAGAATATTTAAATCATTATTTGTGATCCACACACCACGAATTTCTTGACGTGGTACTTGGGCGTTAACTGGTGTCAAAGTGTTTACCCAAAAAACTGTGATTAAGGAAATTAAAAGCCAAGACCGAAATAACGGTTTAAGTAATTTCTGGTGGAAATGGAGGACAAGATTGTGGTAATTGACTTTCATTTTAATTTGAGAATATGCTAACAAAATTAACTATATTAAAATTTCTTGATTCACAAGTAGATGTAACTCATGAATGACCCTGACATTTGTTATATAGGAATCCGGTTTGATTCTGTGAATTTTCGGTTGAGTTAGGTAACAGGGAACAGGGAACAGGGAACAGGGAACAGGGAACAGGGAACAGGGAACAGGGAACAGGGAAGAAGGATTTCAGTATGTACCGACTTCTGTATGGC
>LJOT01000425.1 GCA_001672075.1 Anabaena sp. CRKS33 | reverse complement strand
GTAGTAGCTGCAAATAAAGCAGGTAAACAGGTAATTGTCAGATCAAATTTGACAATTTATTTTGTGGAGGGATTTGAGGATTTACCAGATTTTTTTGCTCAAAATCAAGTGAGAATTGTGGCTTCTCTTCCCTGTTATTTAGCAGATAATGTGGATAAAATGCGGGGAAATGGTGTTTTTGATCAATCAATTAAGGCTTTACAATGGTTGAATAAAATCGGTTATGGTCAAAGCCCAAATTTAGTGTTAGATTTGGTGTATAATTCTCCATTACCAAGTAGTGATGATTTTTCTCTAACTCCTGAACAAAAAAAGTTAGAAACAGCTTATAAAAACTTTTTATTAGAAAAGTTTGATGTTCGATTTAATCATCTTTTCACTATTACTAATATACCTGTAGGGAGAACAAAGTTTCATTTAGAAAGAAAACAGCTTTATTCTCGCTATTTGCATTTTTTGGAATCTCACTTTAATGCAAATACAATTGATGGTTTAATGTGTCGTGAACAAATTTCAGTTGATTATTTAGGGAATATTTATGATTGTGATTTTAATCAAATGATGAATTTACCTGCTAAAACTAGTAATGGTGAAAATTTGACTGTGAGTAAATTGTTAGAAATTGGTAGTTTAGATATCATTAATGAAGTCCAAACTGCTGAATATTGCTATGGTTGTACTGCGGGTTGTGGTTCTAGTTGTGGTGGTGCTATAGTATGAGTTTTCAAAATACCGTTATTCAATTTAATGAAATATTGGTATATCCAAAATCTCAAAAATGGTATAATCTGACTTGGTAATTATCAGAAAACTATATGGCTTATTGGTTATTTCAAGGAAATCCCAAGTATTATCGGGTTTTAGAAGCTATCAAGGAGTTAAAAGAAATTCCTTGGTTGGTAACTCGTTATGCTAAAGATATCGCTCCTAGTGATGGTGTTATTATTTGGTTATCTGGTAGTCAAGGGGGAATTTATGCGACAGCAGAAGTGATAGAACCCGCTCAATTCTTGACGGAAATACCAGATAAGAAATATTGGGTAGACTCTACAAGAGCTTTGGGAAAACAACAAGCGATAATTAGATTTACAAATAAATTTGTAGAATCTCCTTTACTGAAAAATCAATTACAAGAAGATTCTGTACTTAAAAATTTATTGGTGCTTCGCGCTCCCAATTCGACTAATTTTAAGGTAAGTTCAGAAGAGTGGGAACAGGTACAAAAATTAATTCAGGAAAAGTAGGAAATATTAACAATAATTTTGTTCCTCAAAGTGTTATGAAAGGGTTTTTGTCTCTATGATCATGGAGAGTTTAACTCCTCACACCATACTTAGAACCGTAAAATATAGTATTTTGCGGTTTTTTCTTTGTGTGTACTGACAAATTATTTCAAATCGGGATGTTAACTAATCTATTGAAGTATCTTATATATAAATTTCTTTTAGTCTAATTAAATATAAATATATTAACATTTGTAGACAATCATTAAAATTAACATTTTTAAATAAGTATTTAAAAAAATCTTTTTTTAGGTTATTATCAAAATAACTGTTTAAAAGTTAAACTAAAATTTAAATAAAACAGTGCTGTATTTAGATGGAGTACAAAACCTTTTATGGTTAGTGGATTTACTAGACAAGAAACCATTGCTTTAACTGGTATAAACTCTGGTAGACTAAGCTACTTAGACCGAACTGAATTAGTAGTGCCAGAAAAGTTTGGTAATATTCGACACCCTAAAGTTGTTTATAAGTGGCAGCAAATTCTAGAAATTAAAACTATTGAAAGATTAAGAGAAAAACTTTCATTACAGGAAATCAGAAAAGTTTTGGACTTTTTAAAGTCGAGAAATTATGAATACTCATTTTTTCAACATCGCCTAGTTTTTGTTAATTCCCAACTTTATTTAATTGAAAATATGCAAGATTTTGGTTTAATGGTATTAGAAACATCGGGAAAAAATCAGGGACAAGTTGTAATTCACGAAATTGGGACAATTGGAGATATCATTACAGAATTAGCAAGAGAAGCAGAAAAACATCATGTTTTAGATTTTGATAAACGTACAGGAATAGTTTTAACGAGGTAAGAGAAAATATACAAGGATAGGAAGGAGAAACCAGTCATGAGTTCTAATATAGCTGCAAATCAAATATATCAGCGAGTAATGGAGCATACTGGCTTCTATCGTCATGGTGTACCAACTACAGGAGTTACAGAAGCGGAAGATATTCGCAAGAATTTAGAAAAGCGTATTAAATACAGTGCGGTAATTAATCCTGAGCAAATTAACGCTACAGCAATATATGAATTATCTGGTTCACCTTGTATTTATTTTACTCAATTGAATGAACCTAATCCTAGAGAGTTAGCTAAACTACATAAACTGTCTTGGAATCATGGTTTAGCCCC
>LJOT01000749.1 GCA_001672075.1 Anabaena sp. CRKS33 | reverse complement strand
CCTTGGGAATCTAAAACAGGTCCCCCACTCATACCGCCAAAGGTGATACTACTATAAACTAATTCATATCCTCCTGTTAAAGAAACTGCACTTTGGGCTGTACCCAAACTGTTATTGTTAAAGTCTGATTGGATAGTTCGGAAGAATCCTATTTCCTTACTATGGATCTGTCCCAAGGTGAACCGCCAAGGTGATTTTTCTCCTAATCTGGGATAACCCGCTGTGAACATATATTCATCATCTTTTATGGGATAATTGGCTAAAGTCGCAACTTGATAATTTTCCCCACTGGTGAATTTAACTACTGCTAAATCTACCCCTTCTTCTAATTTAATCGTGCTTGGTTCTACGGGATATTGTTTACCATCTACTGTGAGGATTTTATAAGTATTTGGCTCACATGGTCCTACTTTATCTGGTGGTTTACAAACTACATGAGCCGCAGTTAACACGGTGTAAATATCTTCTTGCTTTGCAATAATAACCCCTGAACCATTATTACCGCTACTACTATCAATTCTGACGGTAATTTGTCTAGCTTTTGCTTCTAATTCTCCTAACCAACCTGTTAATGGTACTTCTGCTATTTGCTGTTTAATATCTGGTATAGGTAAATTATAAGCGGTGAGAATTTCTGGTTT
>LJOT01000748.1 GCA_001672075.1 Anabaena sp. CRKS33 | reverse complement strand
AGTAGCGTGCGCTGATCTCCGAAGTGCCGGTCGAGGTGGTCGTCGATCTCGCGATCGATCACCTCCAGCTGCTTGTCCAGCGTCTTGAGCACGTTCTTGATGCTGCGAACACTGTGCTTGTGGGCGGCGTGCTCCAGGTGGTTGCCCTCGGCCACCCGCATGTCCACGAGCTGCCGACGTCGCGTCATCAGGTCGGCTAGCGCCTGGCGCCGCTCGTCGACCATGGGCGTGATGTACTTGGCCCTGTCCTTGTGGCGCGCCAGCACATCAGCGAAATCGCGCAGCGCGCGTGCGTCGACCTTGTCGGTCTTGGCCAGCACGCCCATCGACTTGGCAAAGTCGCGTGCCTGCCGCGGATTGACGCGCGCCACGGCGATCTGCGCGCCTTGCAGCGCGCAGACCAGGCCCCGCTCGTAGCTGCCGGTGGCCTCCAGCACCACCAGGTCTACGCCTGCGCCCTTGAACTTCGCGATCAGCTCGTCCCAACCACCGGCGTCATTGGCCACCCGCTGGTCTTCGGTGCCCAGGCAGACATCCAGATGCTGCTTGCAGACATCGACACCAGCGTTCGGTCGCTGCGCGCCGTTCGCTACCCCACCTTGCAGATGCATGTTCATGATCGACAACTGTTCGGGCTACAC
>LJOT01000747.1 GCA_001672075.1 Anabaena sp. CRKS33 | reverse complement strand
AAAGACCTAGATTTGTGGAGATTTAGCACTGCTAAACCGCTCCGTATTCAGGATATCTGAGATTGTGGGATAGGATTTCAAGATTGGGAAAATACCTACTTCACAAGAATTTAGACTTCACAAATTAACTCCCCCGCTTTTTTAGTAAAACGACTGTTTTCTCGATAATCTACGCGACAGTCTATAACTGCTGGAACATCTTGAGCGAGCGCTTCTTTAAGCATAGGAACTAAATCTGTAGCAGATTCAACTCGATAACCTTTTAATCCCATGCTTTCAGCAAATTTGACAAAATCAGGATTACCAAAATGAACAAAAGATGAATTACCTTTACCAAATTGATTTTCTTGTTTCCACTCAATTAAACCATAGCCACCGTCATTAAAAATCAGAGTTACAAAGGGAGTTCCCACTCGCAAAGCTGTTTCTAATTCTTGACAATTCATCATAAAACCACCGTCACCGGTTGCAGCGACAACTTTACGATTTGGATAGACTAATTTTGCGGCCAATGCACCAGGAATAGCAATACCCATAGCCGCGAAACCATTAGAAATAATGCAAGTATTGGGACTATGACAATGATAATGTCTAGCAATCCACATTTTATGTGCGCCAACATCAGAAATCACAATATCATCA
>LJOT01000007.1 GCA_001672075.1 Anabaena sp. CRKS33 | reverse complement strand
TTCCTTTGAACCTGATGAATCTTATTACATCGGAGAGAAAAAAGCAAATCCAGATTTAGCAATTGAAATTAATATTACCAGTGGCAGTATTGATAAACTTGAAAAATACAAACGGTTTAATATTACCGAAGTCTGGTTTTGGGAAAATAATCAATTGTCTCTATATTATCTTAAAAATGATAATTATGAACAAATTAATCAAAGTGAATTATTGCCAGATTTAGATATAGATTTATTGGCAAGTTGTGTTTTAATGCCTTCCATTATTGATGCAAGAACAGCATTTATTAAAGGTATTAAAAAGTAGTAGTTTGTAGTTTGGGTTGACACAAGGAAACCCAACAATACCCACCATTAATAACACTAAATTACAACCCAGAAACCCTGTATCTGTTCATATCATCTCACCCAACCATCACCAACTATCATGTAAATAAGACAAGACAATAGAACCATCACAGATACACATGGAAATATTCACCTCACCTGAGAATTATCACCCGAACAAAATCAAATCCTCGAACAACTAGCCGATAAAATTAGATATATTAATAATCAGCACACAAATATACCAAACCCCTCCTGTATGAAATTTCAAGTCATATTCACTTATGATTCAGAATATCTAGGTTATGTTGCTGAAGTACCAGAACTTCCTGGTTGTGTCAGTCAAGGTAAAACCTTAGATGAAGCAATTGAAAATATCAAAGATGCTATAAAAGGCTATCTTCATGTATTAGAAAAACATGGTAAACCTTATGTACCTAAAGAGTCTCAATCTTTTGTAGGAGAAGTATTAGTATAAATGGGACGCTTATCAAATATTTCTGGTAAACAAACAGTCAAAATCTTTTACACTACCAAAAAATTCAGGTCACGAGAGAATTATCACCCGAAATATATCAAATTAGGATATACTAATTATAGTATGACTATGGGTAGGATAAGGATTAAAAAATAAATTTTTCGACCGTAGCGTAGATAGAATAATGTATATTTTTAAATGAAATTTAATCTTATTCTATTTGCGGTTTTTATATTAGTAACAAGAAAAACACATTAATGTTAGAACTGTGAAAGAAGATTGATAACAGATGTATCTACCAGTTTATGAGATACCTGCTTATGAACATATTTCATAATAGAATCAATAATTTCTTGTTGTAGAATTTCACATAATACTTGTTTATTAGCTTGTTTGAGTTCTACTAGTAATTCTTGAGTTTTCAAAGAGATATATTTTAGAGTATCCTCATCTGGTAAAATTACAGGAGTTTTTAAAATATACCTAGCAGAATTATTTGCAGATGGATTAATATCTTTTAAGCAAACCCAAAATACTGGAGAGTTACAATAAGCTAATAGAAAATATAAATCAACTGAAGATATAGGAAAAATTCCTACTATAGATTGATCAAAAAGACTTTCCTCAATTAATGCAGCCGTAGGACGTTTAGATGTCACCAGAGGAAAGCCAATTCCTGTTTTAAAATAGTAGGATGAGTTTTGAAATCTTGATTTTTTATTTGTTTTATAATGTTCAACTGCATCCTGACTCCAATCTATATACCATTGAGTTGGTTTCATAAAATTATAACCACCGCCTTTTAGAATAGGAATAAAATGTTTTGATCCTTCTATTCCATTTAAAGGATTTTTTAATGTAGAAGGTTTAGTTTCAATAGAACTAGAATTAACGATTAAATAATCAGCAGAACCTTTGACTAAAGCAGATGCTTTCCGCAGAAAAACTCTATCATTTCCTGAGTAGAAACCTGTCACGCAGTCAGCAATATCAGCCATTTTAGTTATATTATTTGACAATTTATTAAAAACTGATTCATTAGCCGATATAGAAATAGATAGAGATTCACTATCAAAAATATCTTTCTGAAGAATATTATTACCATTAGATTTCATATTTGGAGATTCTGTAAAATCTCCTAAAGAGTCAACAAATTTTACAGAAAAAGAATGGTTGTATTTCGGTTTTTCAGCACATATAGAAATAATACAAAGACCAGCATAACCAAAGGAAATACCAGGAAATAGAGATGAACGAAAGACATCTATACTTTCAATTGTAAATTCTTCGAGAATATAACGTCTAATAGTAATATAACTGTGAAGATACAAAAAAGTGTCAGGAATAATAAATACAAGTCTTCCTTTTTCTGCAAGTAATTTGAGACAACGTAGCAAAAAAACAGTATATGTCTCTTTAATATAAAATCCGGGATATTTTCTTTTTAATTCTGTACGACGGTCATATTCTTGCCAACCTCCATAGGGAGGATTGCCCAAAATCTTGGTAAATTTGTGATCAAAAGACTCACAAAGGTCTAAATCTGGACAAAATATAGTATCCCTTTCTCTTATTTCTACATTTTTTAAGTTACTAAACTTTAATTTGAGATTTTTTGCGTGTTCAGGATGTAATTCATAAGCGACAGATGATATATATTTATTAATATCAAGTGCTGCTGCTAAAAGATGTCCTTCTCCTGCACAGGGTTCAAGTAGTTTATCATTCACTTCTAGTCTCAATAGTGAAACCATATATGAAGATAAAGCTTGATCTGATGTAAAATAAGTTTGGTATTTATCTCTATATCTTGTTTCTCTTACCATTGTAGATATCCTATTAAATTAGATTTTTGAATATCACTTACTGTTGTACTTAATAAATCATTTTGCCAATCAATATATGAGTATTTCCTTATCTGACACCAAAGAATTAGACATCAGCGCAAATACTTTAGCTGTTAACTTAGGTTTAAGTTATCCTAGTATTCAAGGAATTATTACAGGTAAACTGAAAATAACAGCAGATATAGATTTGCGCCTTTGTCGCTATTTTAGACTTTGAGATGGTTATTTTTTAAGATTGCAAAATGCTTATGAAATAATGGAAGCAAAAAGAAGTTAATGATTCATCTTAAAAATCATCAAATCCTGGATATCCTGATGCAGACAATTTCATTTTTCTACAGATTTAGCTATTACTCCCAATTGTAAACCAGGAGGAAAATTACCCTCTTCTTTAATTCTTTTGATTTCCGATGAAGTAATAGGTAAATTTAATCTTTGTGCTAATGCTTGAACAATGTCCCCTCTATCAATAATTCCAGCTACAGTATCAGCAGGAGAAATAACAGTAATTAACGGTAATTGTTCAGATTCCAATTTATTGATTACCTCTGCTAAAGAACTAGATTCCATCACAGTTGGAATTGCTGTTAATGGATGAACAATACTTTGTAAAGTTTGATTTTCCCATTCACTTCTTTCCGTAGTTCGCAAATCATTAATCCCAACCAAACCGCGATAACGACCATCAGCAGCAGCAAAATAAACTTCAGGTACAGTCGTTTCTAAAAGATATAAATCAGCGAATTCCCGTAAAGTTTGATTAGCATCAACAACCCGAAAATTACGAGTCATACTATCGGCTGCTACTAGATTTAGTAGCGTTTCCTGTAATGTGGTTAAACGGTCATAACTGTTAGCATTGCGAACAGCAAACCAGCCAATCAAAATCACCCATAAACCCGTGATAAATTCCCCAGTCAAAAAATCAATAATAAACCCTAAAGCGATCGCACTGTAACCTAAAATTTGTCCAGACCTTGCAGCCCAATGTACTGCTTGAAAACGGTTTCCTGTAATTTTCCATAAAGCAGCTTTTAAAACCTGTCCTCCATCCAAAGGTAAACCAGGAATTAAATTAAATAAAGCCACAACTAAGTTAATTCTCGATAAATCTCCCGTCATTTCATGCAGGAGGTTACTATCAGGAATGACAGTCGCTATTAGACCCAGTAGAAAAAATAGAATCACACTTACCGCAGGACCTGCGATCGCTACTTGAAAAGCCAGGCCTGGAGTTTCCGATTCCTCCTCAATGGCCGCAACTCCTCCAAACAAAAATAAAGTAATAGAATTAACTTTAATTCCCTGGGATTGTGCCACCAAACTATGTCCTAATTCATGCAGCAACACGGAAACAAATAACAGCAGCGCCATAATTAAACCAGCACCCCAACCCGCGACAGTCCCCCATTGTTGGTAAGCTAAACCAAAATTGAGAGTTGTTAACCCCAAAATTAGAAACCATAAGGGGTCTAAAAACAAAGGAATGCCAAATAAAGAACCTATTTGCCAATTTGTTTGCATTATTAGATATTTCCAGAAATTATTTTATAGTCAGAAATGTGGGTATAACTCCAGGATAGACAATTTCCCAAATTTGATCACGAAAAAAAAGCCCCAGATACCCCAATTCTCTAAGAAGTCGAATATCTGGAACTGGCCAAAAAAAGCAAAAGGTAATCAATTTACCTTTTGCTGCTAACAAAAGATATTAATCCAACTTACAAGCGACCAATGTTAGTCAGTCCTAACACAATACCAATACCAATTACATGACCAAAAGCCATTGCCCCAATGAATCCTGGTACACTTACAGGTAATATAGGCATCCCAAGTCCAACTTTAGCAGATTTCAGGGCAAAAGTGAATAAAAGCACAACCGCGCTGCTGGCGCTGATAATGATGCCTACTGTAGGACTCCACACCGGTGTAACAGGAACAGATGTTGCGGCTAATAAGATTGATGACATGAAGGTGTGTTCTCCTCAATGAAAAAATGAATATTACAGAATTATAAAATTACATCAGACAAAGCAAAAGTTTTTAAGTTAAATTAATATACATTTGTGATTATTTGTAACTTTTCAGATATTAAGCCTTTGCTTCACTAATGTTAAATGCGTGTTAAAATTTGCGGTATTACTCAACCACAGCAGTCTATAGCTATAGCGTCCCTGGGTGCAACTGCACTAGGATTTATCTGTGTTCCTGATTCTCCTCGTTACGTTACTATAGCTCAGATTCGGACTGCTATTACTCCCATTCCCCAAAATATTGATAAAATCGGCGTTTTTGCCAATACCACTATTTCGGAAATTAGTCAAGTAGTTACTGAGTCTGGTTTGACAGGTGTGCAGTTACATGGAGAGGAAACACCAGAATTTTGCGATCAATTACGTCAATCTCTCCCCCAACTAGAAATTATCAAAGCTTTCCGAGTCCGCAGTTTAGAGCATCTACGAACCACCGGAAATTACACCGACTATGTAGATACTCTACTACTTGATGCCTACCATCCACAACAACTAGGAGGAACAGGGCAAACATTAGATTGGCATAAGTTAAATCAGGAATTTAGCCCCACTCTTCCTTGGTTCTTAGCGGGAGGACTCACACCAGATAATATTTTGACTGCGTTAGCGCAGATTAAACCCAATGGTATTGATTTATCCAGTGGTGTCGAACATTCACCAGGTCACAAAAATTTAGATCAAGTGGCTTTATTGTTTGAAAGGCTTGCTCATTGGTCAGTAGTCAGTAGTCAGTAGTCAGTAGTCAGTGGTAATGGGAAAATTCTTGTTACCCATTACCCATTACCTATTACCCATTCTTCTCTAAAAGAAGGACGCTTGGTGACGAATCAAGTTGAAAAATTCCTCACGAGTTTTTTGTTCCTCTTGGAATACACCCACCATTGAACTAGTGACTGTCCAAGAACCGGGTTTTTGCACCCCGCGCATAACCATACACATATGACTAGCTTCCATGACCACACCAACACCTTTGGGTTCGAGAACTGTTTGTAGAGCTTCCGCAATTTGTCGAGTTAGTCTTTCTTGGACTTGCAATCTACGAGAATACATCTCAACAATCCGCGCTAATTTACTTAATCCCACAACCTTCTGATTAGGAATATAGGCAACGTGCGCCCTACCCATAAAAGGCAACATATGATGTTCACACAAGCTAAAGAAGTTAATATCTCTTACTAGTACCATCTCATCATGTCCTTCATCAAATATCGCACCATTGATGAGGTCTTCGAGGGATTCATTGTAGCCACTAGTGAGAAACTTCATAGCTTTAGCCACACGCTTAGGCGTTTTCAGAAGTCCCTCTCGTTCAGGATCTTCCCCTACTCCCACTAGCATTGTCCGTACAGCTGCCATCATTTCATCCATTGTTTCCTCAGATGGTGGATGTATTTCTGCTACTTTACCACCGTGAGTGTTGCGGTCTGGTCGAACATTGATAGTTTCTGCTAAATCAGGAATCAGGGGAGATTGAAAGCGATTAGAACCGTTTGAACCAGCGATAGTCATGATTAAATTTTAGTAGTTAGTCAGTGGTCAGTCGTCAGTGGTCTGTTGTCAGTTGTCCGTTGTCAGTTGTCAGTTGTCAATTATCATTCATAGAGATAAATAACGAAATCACCAATTAGAAAACAGAAGGTTTCAGCTTCCACTTTTAATGTGCGGCTTTAGCTACGGACTCCAACTTATCTTGAGAACGGCTGACTAATGCTACATCTATCCCAGCTTTGGCATCAGCTAAAGCTGTTGCTGTCCCAATTCCGCTACTAGCCCCAGTAATCAAAGCCCGTCTTTTTTGCTCAAAATTCATGATATTTGCCAACTTTTTGCCAGTGCTGTGAGCCAACAGCTACTTATAAAATCAAGTAAATACAAATGCCTATAGCTGAGAAGATTGTTAAAAATCTTTAAGCAGCCATAAGCAATTATAGCATTACTGTGTTTCTATGCCATGATATTGAATTTTTTTAGCTTCACCAGCAGCAGCCGCTCAATTATTATGTTATGGGGCTGATCACCCTGAAATAGCTCTCTTGTAAGTATTTCAGTGAACAAGCTCTGTAAAAACACCGATATTACGGAATTTATCATAACGGAGTTGGCGGCGTTCAGCAGGGGTGAACCGGTTCAGTTTATCTAAGTTTTCTACCAAGGCTTGTTTCAAATTAGTAGCCGCTGTTAATGGGTCAGAATGTGCGCCACCCAAAGGTTCAGGAATAATTTCATCAATAATTCCCAAATTTTTCAGATCATGGGAGATAATTTTCAAGGCTACCGCCGCTTGGGGAGATTTACTGGCATCTTTCCACAAAATTGCAGCACAAGCTTCCGGGGTGGCAACTGTATAAACTGAGTGTTCAAACATTAGTAAATGATCACCAACACCAATACCCAACGCCCCACCAGAACCACCTTCACCAATCACTGTACAAATAATGGGTACGTCAAAGCAGAACATTTCCCGCAAATTATAGGCGATCGCCTCTCCTTGTCCCTGGTGTTCGGCTTCTATGCCCGCCCAAGCCCCAGGAGTATCAATAAAGGTCAAAATTGGCATATTAAACTTATTGGCGTGTTCCATGAGCCTTAGAGCCTTACGATAGCCCCCAGGCGCCGCCATGCCGAAGTTGCGGGCGACATTATCTTTGGTATCCCGACCTTTTTGATGTCCTAACATCATCACCGGTTGTCCAGCTAAACGCCCTACACCACCCACTAAAGCGGGATCATCTCCGCCACAGCGATCGCCATGTAACTCCATCCACTCATCACTGATAGACTGAATATAATCTAAGGTGCTAGGACGGCGAGGATGACGGGCTACTTGTAGTCTTTGGGATGGTGTCAGACTGCTAAAAATCTCCTCTCGCAACTGCATAGCCCGTGCTTCCAGTTGGCGAATTTGTCCAGAAACATCAACACCATTCTCTTCAGCTAGTTGGCGAATTTGCTCAATGCGAGTGGCCAATTCTGCTAAAGGCTTTTCAAAATCTAATAGTAACGGTTTGCGCTCTGTTGTTGCCATATTAAGGGAATAGGGAATAGGGAACAGGGAATAGGGAACAGGGAACAGGGAACAGGGAACAGGGAACAGGGAATAGGAAAACGAGGAGAATATTTATCTTTGCCTCCTGCCTCTTGCCTCTTATCCTCTTACCCCTTGCCTTTTGACTAAACTACCAATGGTCTAAAACCGTGTTTGATAGACACTCGACCAATTTGCTCCATTTTGTCTACGGTAATCTGATTACGACCCCAAGAAAAGTTTGTATATAACTTCTCAAATTCGAGTAGCATTGATTCGGCAAAACAAGCAAATAATTGGCGACCTGGTACATCCATATTGACAATTTTCATAATTTTCCAGTCAATATCTAGGGAATGCTCCACAATGCCACCGTTTAACACATATACCCCCGGATGCTGGATTTTTGTGCCTAAGTTTTTAGGATAACCACCATCAATTAATAGACAGGGTTGTTTTAATGTGGTTGGATCAATTTCTACACCTTTGGGCATACTAGCCACCCAGACGACAATATCCGCTTGGGGTAGTGCTTCCTCTAACCCCATTATTTTACCCCGTCCTAGTTCTGCTTGTAGTTCTTGCAAACGTTCTTGGTTCCTGGCAATTAATAGCAATTCTTGGACATCTGTTTTTTTATCTAACCAGCGGGTTACTGCGCTACCAATATCCCCCGTTGCTCCACACACGGCCACAGTTGCTTGGGATAATTCAATTCCTAGTTGTTTAGATGCTGCTTCTACTTGCTTGCAAATAATGTAAGCTGTATGAGTATTGCCTGTAGTAAAGCGTTCAAAATCTAGATTAATATTGCGAACTTGTTTAAACTGTTCTAAATTAAAGTTTTCAAAGATAATTGAGGAAAATCCCCCCAAAGCTGTAATATCAATGCCATGCTTTTGTGCATGAGCCATAGCGTTGAGGATTTTGCGTGTTGCGGCTTTAATCCGCCTATTAGCCAGCATTTCCGGCAAAAAACAAGATTCTACATACTTTCCTTCTATTTTCTGTCCCGTAATACTGGTGACAGTGATATGATCAACTATTTGTGGCGGGGCGCTACACCAAAAGTCTAGCCCTTGATCGGCATATTCTGGATATCCCAATTCTTGAGCTACTGATTGAGCGTGTTCTAAGCTAGTCAGATGTCCAATTAAACCAAACATGGAGTGATATATTAGGCGTGTGCTGTCGTGCAAAACTTGGGAATTATTCAGCAATCCTTTGGGGTAACGTGATTGTTACCCCTATGGTTATTATTTAAGCGGTTGCGAGTCCGTAAGCAGAAAGACGCATGATGTCACGGGTGGTAAAGCCTATGTTACTTAATGCTTCGCCATATTGAATCATAAAGTCTTCTACTAGAGCGTCTTTTTCCATTGCTAGAACTTTGGCATCATCTGCTACTTCATTCAGCATTTTCCAGACAATGGGCAGATTTTGACGGTTTGCTTGCTCTAATTCAGCTTTGGATTCTGTAAAGTTTTCTTGCAGCCACACCTCACCAAAGTTCAAATGACTGTATTCTTCTTTCACAACTCCTTCTGTAATTTTCCGGGCAAAGTCGTCAGCTACGGGAATGTATATGTTATAGGCTGCGATCGCAAAACATTCAATAATTAAAGATTGAATTAGCAAACAAGTAACTATTTTACCTTCCGCCGCTGCGGTTTGGAAGTTTTTGTGCAATCCTGAGAAAAACTCCTTGGCAAATTCCAGATCTGGAGTTACTTTTAAATTCCTACCACAGGCTTCAAATCCTTTTTTATGACGACTTTCCATTTTTGACAGCCGAAGTAATTCCTCTGTGTGTGTCGGTAATAGTTGAGATAATGTTATGTAATTTTCGTGGGCTTCTTGTTCCCCTTCAATGACGATAGCATTAATGCGGCTATAAGCATCTTTATATTTTTCATCTTGGAAATCAATTTCTTTAACCTGGTCTAAAATCTGCTGCATAGTCTGTATTACTCCGTTAACCCTGCTCATTGGATACAAAAACTTAACTTGCCCGATAAAATTGGGGATAATTATCACTGTGATTTAATTTAACTTAACAAGGAACTATAGTGATTAGATTAGTTTTTACTGATGTTTTAGTACCAGAAAAACAAATACATGAAGTCATAACCAATGTCCAAGCTAAATTGGAATCTCAAAAATGCCAATTTTTTAAGCCTGTTAGTGGTGCTAACAGGTGTATTTATCGTTTTTCTGCCGCTAATTGTCATTTTCTCCACATTTCTGGGAGGTTAGGTAACAAAAGCAGCGATTTTCCCCAGTAATTGGACTTTAGTCAATTATCGGGCGCTATGGAAAGAAAGTTTTTACTGGCCTTCACTAATTGTACCTTAGTAGCGATCGCAGTTTAAGTTAATTCGGATTTTATAGCCTTGACTATTTCAACTACGGTGTCAAATTAAGCAATTAAACGCAGATAAACGCAAATAAACGCGGATAAGTCTGTATTGCAGCCAAATAGGAATTGACTAATTGGGCGCTTCGTTATTGCCCTAACTTGCCTTTGGATTTTGCACTTGTGGATTTTGTACTGTTGAATTGGGATTTTGCTGTTCTAGCCAATTAAGTATCAGTTCTTCCATTACGCTATCCATAGTTCTATTTTGTAAGGCACAGGCAGATTTAAACCTTGCCCGCACTGTTTCAGTAACTCGACCTCTTACAAATACAGATTTTTCCATCTAAAAATATTGTTTATTCATCACAAAATTCATCATTCAAACCCCAACAAACAGGAAAGCTAACCATGAAATTATCTTTTCGCAGTCAAGTTTTGTCACTAATTTCTATTGTCTATTTATCAATCATACTAACCTCAATGACAGCTTTAGCCAGAGAACCAAAAGCTATCGAGCCACGAGTTGATGAAAATGGCATAATTACTTATGATTACCCCGGTTATTTCTATGACTATAGCTGGCTTTCTCAAAAGAAAATCAAACAAGAAGCAGATTTAGAAGGTTACAGTGCCTTGTCTCTTGATTTATTGCGTAATGCGATTTTTGCTGTTCATGGTCGCCGATTTGTGACTCCCACTTTACAAAATTACTTCAATAGTCAACCTTGGTATAAGCCACGTTACCAGCCTAATAAATTTCCAGCCCGTTTGCTTACACCTATAGAAAAACATAATGTAGACATGATTCTGCGATATCAAAAACGCACTGGACTAAGATATTTTTAACCATGTTTCTCACTTGCAGTTTTTCAAAGGCCACTAAATCCTTAGATCTAACTACGCACAATGCTGTTTTAACAGCAAAGTCTTGACGTTGACGTGATACTTGCAAGTGTTTTCTACCAAGACGGTTAATAGCTTTTTTACGATTATTAGAACCTTTATTTTTACGACTAACTTTTTCCTGTAATCGTTTTAAAGATTTTTCTGATTTCCGCAAATATCTAGGATTATCAATTTTATCCCCTTGAGAATTAGTGTAGAAACTATTAGACATCTCCATAAATTAAATACGCGTAGCCTTAAACCCTTGTAGGGACAATTCATGAATTGTCCCTACATTCTTTTTTGGAGATGTCTATTTATTCCAAAATCTAAACCAATGGTTTTATTTGTTGGTTTAATCTCAATATTCCGTTCTGCATCTATATAGCATAAATATTTTTCATGGCGTGACATATCAAACTCTTGCTGTATAAGCTGTAAATGTATAGATAGTTGTCACAATCCTAGCTCTAACATACCCGATACCCGTGTCTGACGGAAAACTAATTTTTTAGTCTAATTTTTTAGTATTTCTTCAGAATTTTAGTGGCGGTAAAATTCTATAATTACAAAATTTGAACTTTAACTTATCTAGAAATGCAACAAACATCTTTTCATCAGGATTTTCTTAATAAACAGGCTCAATTTGCTGCTTATAGAATTAATAACATGAATATTATCGCTTTACCTCATGTATATCATCCTGCACCTGGTTCTAGTTCTTTCTTTATGTTGAAACCTATTCAAGAGATGTATCAAAATCTTCAAACCAAGAAAAAGCGGCTTTTAGAATTGGGTTGTGGTACAGGGGTTGTAGGACTTAGTTTAGGTGAATATGTAGAAGAACTTTATCTTTCTGATATAGCTCCTCATGCTACATTCTGCGCTAGATTGAATACATTGATAAATTTCCGCAAAGCTAAAATTTACCGTTCGGATTTATTCCAATCTTTGCCTAAAGTTTTATTTGATGTTATTCTTTTTAATACCCCTTTGTTCGATAAACCAATTGAAAGTGTAGGCGAGTTGACCACAAATGATCCAGGTGGTGAAATATTCCTCAATTTTATCCGACAAATTCCTGAATACATTGCACCTCAAGGAGAGGTGTTTTTTAGTTATTCCACTATTGGAGATTTAAGCGCACTTAATAAAATTCCGTCACACTTTGTTGTTGAAAAAATTGTTGAGACACCCTATGCAGAAACCGATAAAAAATATCTGTTTCGCTTAACCATGAATTAATCCCAGTTGACATTGAGTTTAAATATCAGGAGTATAATCATGACAGCCTATAAACTCACGGAAACAGAAATACAAGCAGCTTTAGTAAGTCTACCAGGTTGGATAGTTAAGGAAGGGAAATTATGCAAAAAATTTGAATTTCATTCTTTTAATGAAGCAATGGGTTGGATGGTTAGTGTTGCAATTTACACTGAGGTAATCAAACATCACCCGATATGGCTGAATATTTATAACTTGGTGGAAGTGAGTCTCCTTACTTACGATGTAGGTCATGTTATTAGCAATTTAGATGTTGAACTTGCTAAAAAAATGGATGAATTAGCAGCACCGCTGTTACCCTAAATAAGCAGGAATTGGTAACACCCAAGGCTAATTTGTTTCCTGAATTTGTAATCTAATTGTATGTTCTATTGCGCCACTTAATTGCAGTTCCATCATTTCACCACCCAGGGGTTCTATACAAGTGAGGAGCGATCGCAGGTTAGGTGTACTTGCACCAGTATCTACATACAATCTATCCGCTAAATTGCCAATTTTTTTCCAAGTCATATACAACTTGGCAATACTTTGTTCAATTTGAGACGCTTGATTTACCAAGTCAGCAGCGATACTTAAACAACCGACTCTTTGGGCTTCTTCTAATGCGGTTTCAATATCTACATCTTCCGCTATTAATGCTTGTACCTGAGCAGCAGATTTGAGATATTTAGCTAATTGACGGGCTTCTGAAGTCGCTTGTTTAACAGTATCAACGTCAGGATTGGCGGCTATATCCCGTTGTAATGCCTTTTGGTGCAATTCCGGCAGTTTTTCCATTTCCTTGACTAGAGGGGCAATGTAGCGCGGTGGGAGGCTGTTATCGGCGGCTTTTTCTCTCACCTCTTCTGGTAATAAATCTGATGTCATGGCAGTCCATTCGTCCGTAAGTTGACGTACTTCTCTCCGGGTAATGCGATCGCCTTTTTGCGCGGCTTCACTAACCATCTGTTGTACTTCTGGTACAGCTTTGGCAGTTTCGACAAAGGCCCGTTTACTAAAGTTATTAACTGTGTCTGGGTCGAGTTTGCCATCGGAAATCAGGGTATCAGCACTATTAGCTAATTGAATCCAACTGTAAGCCTGGGTTTTACTGATTTCCCGTTCTTTGAGCCATTTAAGAAAACCAGTACCGCGCCCATCTCCGCCTTTTTTTTCTCTGTCACGGATAGAACGTAAAATCCGGCCTCGCCAAATTTCTGTTTGCAAGTCAAAACGATCGCATACTTGCCATGCTACATCTAGTTGTTGTAAAAAGTCAGACTCAGGAATTTCCTCATCTTCTGGATCAGGTAGTTGAAAATCTAAATCTGCTGGCTGTTGGAGTGCAGCAGCTATGTTATTCATGGAGTCGGTATCTTGCACGATGGGTAAGTAGTTGGTGTATGCAATTTGTGCTTATATTCACATAACCTCCTATTGATTATTCTGGAAATTGGTGAATAAAGCAATTTAGTATTTTACTGCAAAAAATTAAATTTTAGGGGACTGGGAAAATGAGAAAATGAATAAACAAAAAATCAGGATACAGACGAAAGATCAAAATCAAAAACTGTTACCTGTTTAGAGTTCCCTTCTTTATGAACAGACAAACTGCCAAAATCCTCGACGGTAAGGCATTAGCCGACAAAATTCAACAAGAACTGCGCCAGACTATTACCATAGTACAAGGCAAAATTGGCCGATGTCCTGGTTTGGCTGTACTCATGGTTGGTGATAACCCAGCCTCAGCCGCTTATGTCCGCAATAAAGAAAAATCCTGTGCTAAAGTTGGAATTACATCTTTCGGTAAACATTTCCCCACCCAAATCAGTCAAACTGAACTAGAGGAAGTCATTGCTGAACTTAACGAAGATGAAAGGGTAGATGGAATTTTGGTACAATTGCCCCTACCCAATCATTTAGATGCTGTTAGTCTACTACATCGAATTGCACCAGACAAAGACGCTGATGGACTACATCCGGTAAATTTAGGTAAACTTGTACGCGGTGAAATAGGTTTACGCAGTTGTACTCCCGCTGGTGTGATGCGGTTGTTAGCAGAATACAAAATTCCTTTACAGGGTAAAAATGCAGTAGTGGTAGGGCGTAGTATTTTAGTAGGGAAACCCATGGCCTTGATGTTATTGGAGGCTAATGCTACAGTCACAATTGCTCATTCAAAATCTCAGAATTTACCGGATATTACCCAAAATGCTGATATTCTCATTGCAGCCACAGGTATTCCGGGAATGATTACCGCTGATATGGTAAAAACGGGTGCGGTTGTGGTAGATGTAGGAATAAATCGAGTTACAGATAACAGTGGCAAAAGTCGTTTGGTTGGTGATGTTCAGTTGGAAGCGATTGCTAATGTGGCAGAATATATTACCCCTGTTCCCGGTGGTATCGGTCCGATGACTGTGGCTATGTTATTACAGAACACGGTTTCTAGCTATTTACAAACAACAGCCAATTGATAAATAATTTCTATGAATGCAGGAGGATTAAAAATTTTGGATTGTGGATTTTAGATTTATTCCCCGAATGAATTTAGGGGCTTGAAACTCCTTGAGATTTTCAACTTTGAATCTCCAAGCCAAAATCTAAAATCTAAAATCGGCGTTGCTGATTTCGGGTATGATTTTTATTTATTAGCGATAGCTTCGCTCGCCGTAGGCATCGCTAAACTATTACATGGCCAATACATCAGATTATTAGATTTTTATTTTCATACCTTGATTCAGCAACGCCCTAAAATCTAAAATCTAAAATCTAAAATCTAAAATTCCCTGAGTGTTTCCGTCCCCAACCCCCGTAAAATTGGTATACAGATCGCAAACAACAGCCCCATATTTTGAACAGTGAAGAGGAATACAAAGCATGGTAGCAACGGATGAGAAATTGACAACCCCACAAAAATCAGAGTCGGCTAGTTTTAACCTCGCTACCTATCTCAAAGAACGACAACAGCTTTGCGAACAGGCTTTAGATAATTCCATTACCGTGACTTATCCAGAAAAGATTTATGAAGCCATGCGCTACTCCCTCTTAGCTGGAGGTAAACGAGTTCGTCCTATTCTCTGTCTCGCTACCGCCGACATGATTGGTGGCACAATAGAAATGGCCATGGCCACAGCTTGTGCAGTAGAAATGATTCATACCATGTCACTGATTCATGATGATTTACCCGCTATGGATAATGATGATTATCGTCGTGGTAAATTGACCAATCATAAAGTCTATGGTGAAGATGTGGCTATTTTAGCAGGAGATGGTTTATTAGCCTTAGCTTTTGAGTATGTGGCAGACCAAACTCCTGAAAATGTACCTAAGGATAGGGTTTTACAAGTAATTATTCGTCTAGCTAAGGCCTTGGGTGCAGCTGGTTTAGTCGGTGGCCAGGTAGTAGATTTAGAATCGGAAGGTAAATCAGATATTTCCCTAGAAACTCTGAATTTTATTCATAATCACAAAACCGCAGCCCTGTTAGAAGCTTCTGTAGTTTGTGGAGGAATTATTGCCGGTGCATCTGCTCAAGATGTGCAAAAATTAACTCGTTATTCTCAAAATATTGGTCTCGCTTTCCAGATCATTGATGATATTCTAGATATTACTGCTACCCAAGAACAGTTAGGTAAAACCGCTGGTAAGGATCTGGCAGCTAAGAAAGTCACCTATCCTAGTTTGTGGGGAATTGAAGAATCTCGCGCTAAAGCTCAACAACTAGTTGCTGAAGCTTGTACCGAATTAGAATTTTATGGTGAAAAAGCTATTCCCCTCCAAGCGCTCGCTCATTTTATCACCAGCCGCAATCACTAAACCCTATTTTGGATTTTGGCGGCTTGTACTCTCGTTTTTCCTCCACACAACCACTACTCACACTTACTAACCTCACCAAAATACCATGCAGGACATAGGCGTAGGCGAAATTATTAATAACCGGGTGCTGTTGGTCGCGCTTGTAGCTTGTTTTGTGGCTCAAGGATTAAAGCTGATCATTGAGTTGGTCAAACACCAAAAATTAGACGTGCGTGTTCTAGTCACGACTGGGGGTATGCCTAGCGCCCATTCAGCCCTAGTGACAGCCCTAGCAGACGGTGTAGGACAAACTTTAGGTTGGGCATCTCCAGAATTTGCTCTAGCTGCGGTTTTTGCTATTATTGTTATGTATGATGCCGCTGGTGTCCGTCAAGCTGCCGGTAAGCAAGCCCGGATACTTAATCAAATGATTGATGAATTATTTCATGAAAAACCGGACTTTTTTCAAGACCGTCTCAAGGAGTTATTGGGACATACACCAGTTCAGGTTATTGCTGGTTCGGTTCTGGGTGTAACTATTTCTTGGTTAGCTAGAGCGGCCTATTAGTCATTAGTAATTGCCCGGATTTCCCAGATAATAAACGTATTACAAATGGTGTTGGTTATCCTTTGTGACACAATAGTATGGCAAGTAGATACTCAGCATATATGACAACCATGCTTAGAGAAAAAGCATTAGTCCTTCTGCGTCAGGCTTTGAATAACCCAAACGCTGATTTTCGTGATGCACAATGGGAAGCTATAGAAGAATTACTACTGAACAAATCGCGGTTACTGGTTGTTCAACGTACAGGTTGGGGAAAAAGTCTAGTTTATTTTTTAGCAACTCGCTTATTAAGAGATCAGGGTGCTGGTTGTACTCTGTTAATTTCTCCTCTTTTAGCATTAATGCGAAATCAAATTGCAGCAGCGCAACGTATAGGGATAAGAGCAGAAACAATAAACTCCAGTAATACTGATGAATGGAATCTTGTCAATACAAAGTTATTAACAAATCAAGTAGATGTTTTATTAATTTCCCCAGAAAGATTAGCTAATCAAGATTTTTATAATAATATTCTTCTACCATTATCTCAAAAAATCGGGTTATTTGTAGTTGATGAAGCTCATTGTATTTCTGACTGGGGACATGATTTTCGTCCTGATTATCGCCGAATTGTTAGAGTTTTACAGGGACTACCTCCCAATATTCCTGTTTTGGCCACAACAGCTACAGCTAACAACCGAGTAGTTGATGATATAAAAGCTCAATTGGGACAGAATTTGCGTATTTCTAGAGGTGATTTAACTAGAAAAAGTTTGCGCTTACAAAACATTTATCTTCCTAGTCAAGCTGCAAGGTTAGCTTGGTTAGCACAACATCTCCCTCAGTTACCTGGAAGTGGTATTATTTACGCATTAACTGTTAGAGATGCTCAAAGAGTTGCTGATTGGTTAAACACTCAATGTATTAATGCAAAAGCCTATTATAGCGAGTTAGATACTCAAGTTCGCATAGCATTAGAAGACGAATTACTGAATAATGAAATTAAAGCATTAGTCGCCACCACAGCTTTAGGAATGGGTTTTGATAAACCAGATTTAGGTTTTGTTATTCATTATCAAAGGCCTGGTTCTGTTGTTCACTATTATCAGCAAGTAGGTAGAGCAGGTAGAGCAGTAGAAACAGCTTATGGAATTCTCTTGAGTGGTGCTGAAGATGATCAAATTAATAATTACTTTATTAATACAGCATTTCCTCCAGAAATTCATACACAACAAGTTTTAAATGAACTAGAAAAAGCTGTTGATGGTTTTTCTGTTCCTCAATTAGAACAACAACTCAATCTTTCCAGAGGACAAATTGATAAAGTTTTAAAAATTCTATCTCTTGAATCTCCTGCACCAGTAAGTAAACAAGGTTCAAAATGGTATGTCACAGCTATAAATTATCAATATAATAGGGAAAAAATTGAACTTCTAACACAAATTCGCAGACGGGAACAAGAGCGAATGTTAGAATATATGAAAAGTCAACAATGTTTAATGGCTTTTTTAGCAACAGAATTAGATGATCCAAATCCACAAAAATGTGGTAGATGTACAGTGTGTGTAGGTACACGCTTATTACCAGAAACTGTTACCAATGCACGAGTAAATCAAGCAAATTTATTTTTACGTCGGAGTAATCAAATTTTAGAACCGCGTAAACAATGGCCTCCACAAGCATTATTAACTTATAAATTTTCGGGAAACATCAGAACTAATTTAAGAGCAGAAACAGGAAGAGCATTATCTTTATGGGGTGATACAGGTTGGGGAGAATTAGTTAAAAAAGGAAAATATAGAGATAATCATTTTGATGATGAACTTGTACAAGCTACCTTTGAGATGATTCAAAATTGGAAACCTCAACCCTTTCCCTCTTGGGTTACTTGTGTTCCTTCTTTAAATCGTCCAGAACTTGTACCTAACTTTGCTAAAAGACTAGCAGATAAATTAGGTTTACCATTTAAACCAGTTGTTCGCAAAATTCGGCACACTCAGTTACAAAAAAATATGAGCAATAGTTATCAACAAGCTCATAATTTAGATGGAGCTTTTGTAATTGAATCTTGGCAAGGAATGAGTGGTAATGTATTTTTAGTTGATGATATGGTAGATTCCCGTTGGACTTTTACCGTAATTGCTGCACTTTTGCGTAATACTGGAAGTGGATTAGTTTATCCTCTAGCATTAGCTCTTAATTCATTGGGTCAAGAGGATTAGAAAATTATGTTTAATACTATGTTTAATACTGTGTCAAATCATATCCTACCACCAGATACCCAAGCAATTTTGCTATTGTGCGCTAGTTTTGGTCAAAATCGCCAAACTGAACCATTACCTCTAACTCTAAGTGAATATAACTTGTTAACAGAATGGTTGCGAGAAAATCAAATGCGTCCAGCAGATTTACTGGAAACAACAGCCATAGAAAAAATAAAAACAATAACCATTAATAAACTTAACCCTGATAGGCTTATCGCTTTATTAGAACGTGGTTTAATGTTAAGTTTAGCAGTAGAAAAATCGACAAGTCAAGGTTTATGGATATTAGGACGTAGTGACCCTAAATATCCTCAACGTCTCAAAAAAATATTAAAACATTCAGCACCAGCTATTATTTATGGGGTGGGAAATGTAGAATTATTATCTTTAGGAGGATTAGCAATTGTAGGTTCTCGTGATGTAGATGAAGAGATGATTCAATACACACAAAGAGTAGCAAAAACTTGTTCTCAACAAAATATACAAGTGATTTCTGGAGGTGCAAGGGGTATAGACCAAGAATCAATGTTAGGTATTTTAAATAATGGAGGAACTTGTGTTGGTGTATTAGCTGATAGCTTAACTAAAGCAGCAGTAAATAGTAAATATCGCTCTGGTATTAGAGAAGGTAGATTAACTTTAATTTCCAGTTATGATCCTGATGCTGGATTTAATACAGGTAACGCAATGGGAAGGAATAAATATATTTATAGTTTAGCCGATTATGCTTTAGTTGTTAAGTCTGATTTAGAAAAAGGTGGGACTTGGAATGGTGCTGTAGAAGCATTATCTAAAATCAAAGAAATTCCTGTATTTGTCAACATGATATATCCAATTGCAGCAGGAAATCAAGAATTATACAATCGAGGTGCAAAACCGTTTCCTTTAGAATTTGATAATGGTAATTTGCAGGAAATGTTAGTAAAAACTATAGGTGATTTTGAAAGTGTAAAAAAAGAAGTAATTATAACACAGCCAGAAGATAATGATAATACTATTTCACAAGGTTTAACCACTATTCCTAAAGATATTTATAATGTTGTTTTACCTGTAATTCTCAGTCATTTACAGCAACCAAAGGATGCAAAATCACTTGCGGACTCTCTACAAGTGAGAAAAGTCCAAATGGATGATTGGTTAACAAGAGCTATAAATGAAGGTAAAGTAATAAAAACAAAAATAGAAAAGCGAGTTGCTTATGTGGTTAATCAAGCGGATACACAACTTTCTTTGTTGTAATATTAGCGTCCCAGATTTCTCATAAGTGAGAAAAAACAATTGACTGTCATATTCTCATTCTTTAAGAGAAATCCAGGTATCTAGTTTTGGTCACTGATTAAAAAACAACTGACAACTATCAACTGACAACTGACAACTATCAACGCACAATTGAGCGTAGTAAGACCACTTTCCGACCATCTGCTAAAATGGCCACAAATCCGGTTTGACTGAGTTTTTGTAATGTATTGTATGCTTCTTTTTGATTAGTAGTATAAACTGCCAGTAAGTAAGGGCGTTGTCCATAGGATACAAAACCTACGTCACCTCCTACAGCGTTTCGCAGGCTACTAACCATTTCTGGACGGTTAAAATAATCTACCAGAATTGCATAACCTTCCCCCAATATTTTGGGGTTGTAGGTGATTTTTGGAGTTTGTGTGTTTGGTATTGTTTGTGGTACTTGTTGGGTCGCTGGTTCTGTTGCACGAGTGGTAATAGTGGCAGATAAACCAACTATATTTTGAATATACCTCGCCCAACGGTTGGCATCATCAATATTTGTAAAACCACCAACTCGCGTTACTATTTGGTTATTATATTTACAAACAACTGTTTTTTGCTCGGTGGGTAATGCAGCACGCAACTGCTTTTGATTTTCCGGTGTCGGACTCAATACTAATAATAAATATTCGCCCACATTTGGTTGTTGACAATTAGCAAAATTTTGTTGAGCAATAACAGGATGAATATTGCTAATTAAAGGGGCAAATGCTAAGAATAAAACACCCGATAAAGTTTGTAATTTTTGCATAATATCATAATATTGATAATTGATAATTGGGGAAAAGGTGAAATTCTGATCTATTCCCTATTCCCTGTTCGCTATTAAGAAACCGTGCTAAGAGAGGCTATTGCATTAGGTATAGCCTGAGAAGGGGCTGAAAATTCTCCAGTAATGACATACTCTAACCGTAACTTTAGCCAGGTAATAAATTGAGCATTAGTGGAAATAATTGCTGCTGCTGGTTGAGGACATTTCTTTTTAATATCTTTCATTTCTGGTGCTTCTAAAAAAGCAGGTTGCTTGACTAACCAAAAATCAATTTCTTTTTCTTGTTCATGATAGTGACGAGTCCGTTCTTTGAGAACTTCATCTATTGGTTCTTCTTCTATGAGAAAGTGTTGACTGGCCAAAACGTAATAATATTTTTCCATTTTCTGTGTTTACTGACTAATCCATAATTCTATGGTAAGGCGTTAACATCCCCGACTTCTAGTATTGATTCATCATTCACTGACATCATGAAAAAAGAAGTCGAAGATGTAATAATGGTACAGTATTGACGCTGTACCCCGAACAATTAACTTTTCTTTAATCCCTGAAACCAAGCACCAAAGGGACAACCACTACCTTTATTATCACTATTTTCTATTTTGCCACCTGCTGTCAACTTTTCCAAGAACAGGGCATTATCAAAATAGTGTTCTAAGGCAACAATTTTTAAATCATCGGTAACATGGGCAACACTCATACCGATCATTTCCACTGTTTCCCCCGTTGGTGCATAATCTTTATATTTACCCTGAAAATGTCCCCAGTGTCGCCATTTGAATGTAACATGAGGCGGACCTGAATAAACCGCTAATACTTCCCAAGGAAATCCTTGGGGAAAGGTACTATGAAAGATATCATGGGATGATTCAAAACTTTCTTCAGAAGCTTTGTAATGTTCAGAGTCAGCCATGAATAAATTATAAGTACCTTTCGCACCTAATTCAGCAGCGGTGTATTCTTGGCCTCCATTGCTACTCACCCGGAATTTGTCATTAACGACAGATAACCACTGTTGGGGGTTGGTTTTCCATGAAACTTCCATTTCAAAGGTTCTAACTAGGTTTTCCACAATTGCTTCTAGTGTACCTTCTAAATGATGGTGAATACTCTCTTTAGCTAGGTTCTGCTGAGAACGGGTATAGTCAGGTTGTTTTTGATAACGCCATTGAGCGTCTTTACTGGCTGCAATTACTTTAGCTCTGTCCTGTACCCATAGGGGTAAGTTATTCGACTGTGTAGGAGTCATAAAAGTTTCAAGTTTGACTTTAATGTAATTTACAGGATTTCGCAGCTAATACTCCCCAGTAGCAAGAGGTAAAAGATCAGAATTTTACCCAATTCCCAATTACCAATTACCAATTACCAAGTACCAATTACTAATTACCCCCCATTGCTGCTTTCATTTCTCGAACTGCTCTTTCTATACCTACCAAAGCGGCTCGACTGATGATAGTATGACCAATATTGAGTTCTTCCATACCTGGAAGCGCGGCCACAGGGTAAACGTTCCAGTATGTGAGTCCGTGACCAGCATTCACCCTTAAACCCGCTTTAATGGCTTGTTCACAGCCTTGGGCTAATAAAGCTAGTTCCCGCTGACGAGTTGTTTCGTCTTTGGCCTCCGCATATTGTCCTGTATGCAGTTCAATAAATTTGGCTTTTACCTTGACAGATGCCTCGATTTGTGGTATTTCGGCATCAATGAACAAACTTACGGGAATACCAGCATTCTGCAATTTATCCACTATTGCCCCTATTCTAGCAGTTTGTCCGACAATATCTAAACCCCCCTCTGTGGTCACTTCTTCCCGCTTTTCTGGTACTAAGGTAACATAATCAGGTTTGATGTCTAAGGCTATGGCTAACATTTCCTCGGTTGCAGCCATTTCTAAGTTTAGATGAGTTCTAACTGTTTGCCGCAATAGTCGCACGTCTCGATCTTGAATATGTCTTCTATCTTCGCGTAAATGGGCTGTAATGCCATCTGCGCCCGCTAATTCTGCTAGTAATGCTGCCGCTATCGGGTCTGGTTCCACTGTGCGCCGTGCTTGACGGATAGTAGCGATATGGTCAATATTTACACCGAGTGTAGGCACGTCTGGTTTCTCCTGTTTTACTGTCTTTTACTGTCTTTTACTGTCTTCAGATGTTGATTTTAGCGGAAATACTAATAATTTTTTAATTTTTTAATTTTTTAATTTTTTAATTTTTTAATTTTTTAATTTTTTAATTCAATTCAGCTTTGACTCTATTTTATTAGACTAAAAGCTATGAGACAGGAAATTTATTACCTGCTGATTTATGGTAAAATTAGAAAGTAAATTCACGACCTAATTAAATAATTAGATCACATCAAAAACATAAATAATATCGGTTATATTAGGAATAATTAAATAAATTCTTCTTTAAATAGTATATTATGTCAGTGATCACTCATCCCACTATTTTCTCCTTTTTTTCCGGCTCAGGATTCCTCGATTTAGGTTTTGAAAACACAGGTTATAACATCGCTTATGTTAATGAAATTTTCCCGCCATTTATGTCAGCTTATCGCTATTCACGGGAAGTTCTTAAACTCCCCCAACCTGAATATGGATATCATCAAGGAGAATCCGCAGACGTAAGCAAATTAGTAACAGGAACACCAGCACAACGTCTAAATAAATTAGTCAAAGATTCTCGCAAATCAAATAATATCATAGGTTTTATTGGTGGTCCTCCTTGTCCAGATTTTTCCGTTGGTGGTAAAAATAAAGGACATTTAGGGGATAATGGTAAACTTTCATCTGCTTATATCGAATTGATTTGTCAAAATTTACCCGATTTCTTTTTATTTGAAAATGTCAAAGGTTTATGGAAAACTGCAAAACACCGTCTATTTTTTGAAGAGTTAAAAATCAAATTACAACAAGCAGGTTATATATTAACAGAACGTTTAATTAATTCCATAGAATACGCTGTACCTCAAGATAGAGAGAGAATTATTTTACTAGGTTTTAAAAATAATTTTCTCCAAAATATGAAAATCAAACATGAATTTAATTTTCCTTGGGAAAAATATATTTTATATCCTCAAAATCAAGTATTTGCTTATCCTTGGAAGCAATGGGAACTATTTCAAGAAAATTCTCTAATTCCTTGTCCTGAAAATATTCCTCAACAACTAACCGTTGAATATTGGTTTAGAAAAAATAACGTTATTAACCATCCCAATGCTCAACATTATTTTCAACCAAGAGCAGGTAAAATTAAATTTGCTACTATTGCAGAAGGAGATGATTCTAAAAAATCATTTAAACGTTTACACAGGTGGCGTTATTCTCCCACAGCCTGTTATGGTAATAATGAAGTACATTTACATCCTTATAAAATTAGGCGTATTTCTGTAGCAGAAGCTTTAGCAATTCAATCTTTACCCGCTAATTTTTCACTCCCAGAAAATATGTCACTTACGAATATGTTTAAAACCGTTGGTAATGGTGTACCATACTTAGCAGCAAAATCATTAGCACAAACTATTCTTGACTTTTTAAACACTGGTTTGCCAGAATAGTCCCACGTCTATACTACTAATTTCTGACTTCTCCTGATCTGTGGTTTAATATATAAGAAATACTTTAATTTTCATCAAGTTTAATCAACTCTACACCAAAATAAAACCGATGGCACTAGACTATCCAAATATTGATATTGCACCATTTATTGACCACTCTCTGCTATTACCAATCGCCACCCCAGAGCATATAAGTAACTGGTGCGATGAAGCATATAGATATAACTTTGCTTCCGTTTGTGTAAATCCCTGCTATGTCAAGCAAGCAGCAGAACTATTGTATAAAAAAAATCCTCGAATTTGTACGGTCATTGGCTTTCCTAATGGTGCAAATACCTCAGCAGTGAAATTATATGAAGCTAAAGAAGCAGTAGATAATGGCGCTACTGAGTTAGATGTAGTTATTAATTTAGGGTGGTTAAAAGCCGGGAAAACAGACGAAGTTCACCAGGAAATTGCCACAATTTGCGAAGAAGCGGGACAGCCTGTTAAAGTTGTTTTAGAAACCAGTCTTCTGACTGATACTGAGAAAAAAATAGCAGCAGAATTGGCTATGGATGCCGGTGCAGCATTCTTAAAAACCAGTACAGGTTGGAATGGTGGTGCAACTGTAGCAGATGTTAAGCTGTTAAAGGAAATCGCAAAAGATAGGGTAGGAATTAAAGCGTCAGGGGGTATTCGTACACACAATGAAGCTTTAGAGTTAATTATAGCCGGTGCGACTCGATTAGGCACATCCCGTGGTGTAGATTTACTTCGTCAACGTAATAACCCGGTTGGGGAATAGATAATATGAAAAATTTTTTACTAATGACCAGTAACTAATGAGTAAAACCTACAAAGCAACTGGTATCAATCTCAAAACTCAGCCCCTGGGCGAATCGGATAAAATAGTCACAATTCTTACCCAGGAATTTGGTTTAATTCGGGCAGTAGCGACGGGAGCGCGTAAACAAAATTCCAGTCTGGGCGGTAAAATGGGGATGTTTGTGATTAATGAATTACTAATTTCTCCAGGTAAAAATCTCAATATAATCATTGAGGCTCAAACTATTAGAAGTTATCAGGGACTATCTAAAGATTTGGGTAAATTAGCTGCTAGTCAATATTTAGCTGAAATAGTCTTATGTCAATCTTTAAGCGAACAACCCCAAATAGAAATTTATGATTTATTTAATAAACATATTCAGCGTCTAGAGGATATCCCCAGAACAGAGACAAAATCTGTAGTTGCTTGTTTAGTTCAAGGTGTATTTCAGCTTTTAACTTTAGCGGGTCTAACACCGCAAGTAGAATTTTGTTGCTTAACACAGCGGTTTCTAACTCCAGACTGGAAAAATCCCCATTGGCAAGTTGGATTTAGTATTCCCTCTGGTGGGATAATTTGTTTAGATGCTTGGAAAAACTTACGAAAAGAAATAGAGCAGGGAAAATGGAAAAATAGGGAAATGGGTGAAAATACAAGGAGAAATGTTCCCAATACCCAATCCTTGGCTTCTGAACCCAATTATGAAACGGTTTTTGAGCAGCAGGAATTACCAGTTATTTCTCGTCGCTTAAATGGAAAAGAACTGTTTATGCTTCAACATCTGTCGGAAACAGAGATAATACAAATAGATGCAGCCGACTATTCTGGATGGTTAGCTGTTGAGCAAGTTTTACGTCAGTACGTCCAGTATCATTTAGGACGACCTATTCACTCTGCCACTTTGATTGACTCCTATTTTGCCACTAACCATGATGCAATCGTCTGATTTAGATAAAAAAAGCCGAACTCACTCACCTAGCGAAGCTAAAAAAAACCATAGATCATCAGATCATAATGTTACTCCTTCACCTAAACTAAGTCATATTCATAGTTCAGAAATGTCACTCAATAATATTTCTGAATCTGGAAATTTCACATCAGAAATTCCTTTGAATAATATCCCTAAATCACTAGCAATTACCGATATAAATGGCAAAATTAATTGTGATCAGGATCAGGACTTAGTAGCAACGGAAATAATACCAGAAACTATACCAATAATGGATAGTGGTTCGGGAGGTCAAGATTCAAAAAATCATCAACAAGCGGGTTTTTTACCTGTATTAAAAAATCAGAATTTCCTGGCTCTTTGGGCAGGTCAAGTTTTTTGTCAATTAGCTGATAAAGTTTATTTAGTATTAATGATCGCCTTGATTAATAGCCAATTTCAAGCTAGTGATCAAAGTATCAGCGGTTGGGTTTCCGCTTTAATGATGGCCTTTACAATTCCCGCAGTATTATTTGGTTCTCTCGCTGGAGTATTTGTAGATCGTTGGTCAAAAAAAGTTGTTTTGGTAGCATCAAATATTTGGCGCGGTATTCTCGTTTTACTCATTCCTGTTTTATTATGGTTTACTCATAATTGGCAGCCTGTGGGAGTTTTACCAGTGGGTTTCTTGATTATTTTAGGTGTGACTTTTTTGGTTTCTACTCTAACACAATTTTTTGCACCAGCCGAACAATCCGCTATTCCTTTAATAGTAAAAGAACAAGATTTGCTGTCTGCCAATTCTCTTTATACAACAACAATGATGGCTTCTGTAATTGTTGGTTTTGCGGTCGGAGAACCAGTTTTAGCATTAGCAGATAAACTGTGGATACAATTAGGTGGTAACGGTGGCTTGGGAAAAGAAATTTTGGTCGGTGGCAGTTATGCGATCGCTGGGTTAATATTATTATTACTCCAAACTAACGAAAAACCTCACCCCCCGGAGACAGAATTTCCTCATGTTTTCTCAGACCTGCGCGACGGGTTACGTTATCTCCAAGAAAATCATCGCATCCGCAATGCCCTATTACAACTAATTATCTTATTTTCTGTCTTTGCAGCCCTCACTGTTCTGGCTGTTCGCATGGCGGAAATTATTCCTCATATCAAAGCCTCTCAATTCGGCTTTTTACTAGCCTCCGCAGGTGTCGGTGTTGCTGTGGGGGCGACAATTCTCGGCCAATTTGGTCAACGTTTTTCCTACAAACAACTCAGTTTTTGCGGTTGTATCGGCATGACAGCCTCTTTAATTGGTTTATCATTATTTACAACCCAACTCTTACCCGTACTCCTATTTATAGCCCTGGTGGGCGTATTTGGCGCTTTGGTCGGTATACCCATGCAAACCGCAATTCAAACCGACACACCCCCAGCTATGCGCGGTAAGGTATTTGGACTGCAAAATAATGTGATTAATATTGCTCTCTCCCTCCCCCTGGCTTTAGCAGGTATAGCGGAAACTTTTATCGGCTTAAAAGCAGTATTTTTTACCCTAGCCGTCATCGTCTTATGCGGCGGTCTCTTTACCTGGTACAATACTGGTGCATCTGATGATGCTAAATCATCAACAACTGCATCAAAATCATGAATTTCATGCTAAACTTAGTCCAGTCAGATGGAAAATACTTGCCTGGCTGGGAACAAACTAAATAATCAGTATATTAAGTTGTGATTAAGTAAATATTTCATAACTTTTTAATATTTATCATCAATAAAGTTATTTATTGAATTTTTAATTACCAAGATTATTTAGTTTTTCAATTACCTGTAACTGAATTTTTATCATCAACGAAAATTCTGTTATCACAACTGCATAATTAAAACAGTATAGTTGACACTCGCCTTTTTTATAGATAACCAAAGAATGCGTATAGCTTGGATTGGAAAAAAAACGCCCTTTTGTGGTAACGTCACCTACAGTCGAGAAATTACCAACGGCTTATTAGATAGAGGACATGAGGTTAGTTTTCTACACTTCGCTCAGGAAGAAGCCACCACGGACAACTGGCCGAATTTTCAAGAAGTTCCCCTACCATTTATCTACAAGTCCCAGGTTTACACTATTCCCTCTTTTAAAGCAACTAAAGTTTTGAAAGATTCCCTCAGAGAAATTAAACCGGATATAGTCCACGCTTCTCTGACTTTATCAACTCTTGACTTCGTTTTACCAGAAATTTGCGAAGAATTAAATTTACCCCTAATTGCAACTTTTCACACTCCATTTGCAGGTAAAGGAGCAAAATTATTATCTAGTACCCAACTCCTAGCTTATCAACTTTATGCCCCTTTTTTAGATCATTATGACCGCGTAATTATTTTTTCCCAAATTCAGAGAGAATTACTCTCAAATATGGGGGTACGAGAAAACAAAATTGCTGTAATTCCTAATGGTGTAGATACTATTAAGTATTCTCCGGGACATTCCCAAATCAAAGCAGAATTTGGTGCTGAACGTTTATTTGTGTATCAAGGAAGAATCGCTCAGGAGAAAAACGTTGAATCTCTCTTGCGTGCTTGGAAACAATCCGATATGGGAATTAATACGAAATTACTTATTGTCGGTGATGGTCCATTAAAACCTTCTTTAGAGTCATTTTATGGGATTGAACATGGGATCATCTGGTTAGGATTTATCGCTGACGAAAATCGCCGCATCGAAATTTTACGGGGATCTGATGTATTTATTTTGCCTTCTTTGGTAGAAGGTCTATCCCTATCCCTATTAGAAGCAATGTCCTGTGGTTTAGCCTGTTTGGCTACTGATGTCGGCGCTGACGGAGAAGTTTTAGAACGAGGTGCAGGTGTAGCAATTAATACTAATGGCGTGCGATCGCAGTTAAAAACCCTCTTACCACTATTTCAAGATCATCCAGAACTAACAACATTATTGGGACAAAAAGCCAGAAAGCGGGTATTAGAACGCTATACCCTGAATGATAACATCACCCAATTAGAAGAGCTTTATCATCAAGTCCTCGCACAGCGGCCTTTAACACTGAGTTGGGGTGTTTAGGTAATTTCATTATCTCCCCTTGACAATCAATAAACACATCTAGCAGAGACGTTTCATGGAACGTCTCGACAATGGTTATCAAAAAATGCACTTACCTCTAGCTCCTTCTAGAGAAGCAAGATATCTGTTATTTATTCATTTACGCTAAAAAACCACATTTGATCTATTTTGTCAAGTCGTAATTTCCATGGCTTTACAAAAATTAAGATTTCCGTTACATTACTTTACATAAAACCTAAGTTCATCATAAACATTTTTAACTTAAGTTTTAACAGCGACTAATAAACACATAATCTTGGAGATTCCGATTGTGGCATTAACTATCCAGTCTGCTCAAACTATTTTTTCTAATACTCAAGTTCCTAGTCCAATTCCCGCAACTATAGCCTTGTTCGATCAACTTAACGTTGATGACCAATTAGCTTATCTTTGGTACGCTTACACTGAAATGGGTAAAACTATTACTCCCGCCGCACCAGGAGCAGCACGCTTACAATTAGCCGAGGGTTTGCTTAATCAAATTAAGCAAATGTCCCGTGAAGAACAAACAAAAGTTATGCGGGATTTAGCCAGCCGCGCTGATACTCCTATTAGCCGTGCCTATGGTTTCTTTAGTGTAAATACTAAACTAGCATTCTGGTACGAGTTAGGAGAATTGATGAAACAGGGAATTATTGCTCCTATCCCCCCTGGTTATCAAATGTCCCCTGGTGTAAAATTTGTATTAGAAACTACACAAAAACTTGATCCAGGTCAGCAAATTACCGTATTACGGAATACTGTAGTAGATATGGGATTTGATACTTCTGACCAAGGTCCTAGTAGTTATCCCAAAGCAGCTACAGAACCTGCTTTCCAACGCACAACTCCCGTTATTTCTTCCGTGAAAATTGACGGCATTACAGAACCCGCTGTGTTAGGCTATATTGAAGCCATGAATGCAGATAATTTTGATGCTGCTATTGCGCTATTTACTACCGACGGTGCGCTACAACCACCATTCCAAAAGCCCATTGTTGGCCGGGAAGCGATCGCTAAATATATGCGCGAAGAAGCACAAGGACTAAACATGATGCCGCAACAAGGTATCTGTGAAGTTCAACCAGACGGTTCTAAGCAACTGAAAATCACAGGAATCGTCCAAACTCCTTGGTTTGGTGTTACAGTCGGTATGAATATTTCTTGGCGGTTTTTAATCAATCCTGAAGGAAAAATATTCTTTGTAGCCATTGATATGTTGGCCTCTCCTCAAGAACTAATGAATCTACGTCGAGTTTAATCAAATCAAGAGGTTGTCGAAAATCAAATTTATTTGTTATTTCCACAGCCTCGCAACTTTATGGTAAAAGCTATTGACACCGGCTGAAAAATTTGTTCTGATAGAATAGACTATGAACAAATAAAGTACGCGCACAAGCGTAATAATAAAATACCAAGCTAAATGAAAACAGCTATTGAGATCAAAAAACTATATGAGTCTAATTACTCACAATGGCTAGAGGAGACAATTAAAAGTCTCAAATCTCGTCAATTAGGAGAGATTGACTATGATAACTTAATAGAAGAATTAGAAGAATTGGCTAAAAACGAAAAAAGACGGGTAAGAAGTTTATTAGAACAGATTATTAGACACTTGTTGCTTTATCAAAATTGGCATATAGAAAAGTCCAGAAATGCTAACCATTGGGCGGCGGAAATTATTAGTTTTCGTAATCAAATTAATGAAGAATTAACCACTAACTTACGCAACCATTTAGTAGAAAATATCAATCTTATTTATAGTAATGCCTTAGATTATGTTGAAACCAAAACAAAACTAACTAACTTACCAGAACTTTGTCCCTATACTTTAGAGCAGATTTTAGATAAAAACTGGTTGCCTTTATCTTAAAATATCATCTTTACTCTTTCCTCAAAACAGACCAACCCAAACCTGTAGATTGTTCATAAACCCGTTTTAAAGTATTTACATCCCTTACAGAAATCAACGGTGGGTTACGAACTTGAGAAAAATACATAGTATCAGTTGGTAACAAACTATGACCCCAAATACCCAAAGCATGGCCAAGTTCATGACGTGCTGCGGATAATACATAATCACCAGTTTGACTGGGACTCAACAGAATTGTAAACCTGTGAGATAAAATATTATTTGCAGTATATAAATCATAAGTAGTTAAAGCCGAACGCGCACGAGGTATTTTACTATTAGGATCAAGTTGTAAAGGTGGCGCTTTGCGAATAATTTTAATATCAGCAATATCGGAATTTTCTACCACCTGTAAAGGTAAATAAATACTCCATTCTTCAACTGCTTTTAAAACAACATTAACCCATATTTGTGATTGTTTTTCACCAATATCTTTTGGTATTTCTATATTCACCTTTACCGGAAAATTCGACCAAATTAAATAACCAACTTTAGTAGATTTGATTTGATCAAAATAATCACCACTATTTGTTTTATCCCGCCATTTTTCCAGAGTAGGTGGTAAAGAATGGGGTTTTTCAAGAACAGATAGAGAATTGGATAATTGAAAATTTCTCTCCTGTCCCCTGAAAACAGCATTAACTGGAAAATTAGTACAAATAACTAACAGTCCTGTACTTATTACTAAAATCAGAACTGCCACTAACCGTCGCCAAAATCGTTGATTTTGGGTAATTTTCCCCATTTTCCCCATTTTCATTCCCAACTACTTAGGCAACCAATTAGCACTTAAAACCACAGTCAAACCCATAAAAACCACCGTTAACGCCCAAGTAACTCTATTTAAAGTATTTTCGGCACTTTTGGTACTTGTGAACAATTGTGCTTGTCCACCAATAGCACCAATTCCGTCACCTTTAGGACTATGTAACAAAACCAGAACAATTAAACCAAGAGCAGAAAATGCCCAAATACCTTGTACGATGTTAGTAATTGCCATATGAGAAATGTTGGTTATCAAAAGTTATCAAACAATAAGGGATTTAGCTAAATTGGCGGTTAGAAACCGCCAGGACTAAACTAACATTTTACAATTTTACAAGCCCACCTGTACAGGAGTACGAGTTAATTGTAAATCATATTCTGCGGCTTTCAGTAATGATCGCCCGGTCATTTCTTGGGGTTGGGATATTTGTAAAATATCCAGAATAGTTGGGGCAATATCGGCTAATTTGCCATCATTTCTTAATTCCACATTTGTTCCATATCCCGGTATTTTGGCTTTTTCACCCTCTACCACAATTAAAGGAACTGGGTTGGTAGTATGCGCTGTCCAAGGATTACCGCCTTCATCTAGCATATACTCAGCATTGCCGTGATCAGCAGTAATAATTGCCGTACCACCAGCTTTACCAATTGTATCAATCAGACGACCCAAACAACGATCCACCGTTTCAATAGCTGTTACTGTAGCCGGGATTTGTCCCGTATGCCCTACCATATCAGGGTTAGCATAGTTCATCACTACTAGAGAATAAATGCCCTTTTTAATAGCAGCGATCGCCGCATTCGTCACAGCTTGTGCTGACATGGCTGGGGCTTGATCATAAGTAGATACCATGGGACTACTGACCAATTCCCGGTCTTCTCCTACACAAGCCTCCTCCATTCCTCCATTAAAGAAATAGGTGACATGAGCGTATTTTTCCGTTTCCGCAGTTCTAAACTGTTTTAAACCACGGTTAGCGATAACTTCACCCAGAATATTAGTCAGGTTTTGAGGCTCGAAAGCCACAGAAACAGGTAATTCTGGATCATATTGGGTAAAAGTTACAAAAGAAAGCGGCAAAATTGGCCGTCTTTCAAAACCGTTAAAAGTTTTACTGACAAAAGCTTGAGTTAGTTCTCTAGCACGGTCAGGACGGAAATTAAAAAATATTACCCCATCACCCGATTCTATCGCCCCTGGTTGCAGACGGACAGGGAGAATAAACTCATCAGTAATACCTTCAGCGTAGGATGTTTGCAATATCTCTCCAGCCGAGATTCCATTGCCCGTACCGTCTGTTGTCATTACATCGTAAGCGCGTTGAACTCGATCCCATCGGTGATCACGATCCATGGCATAATAGCGACCACTAATAGTAGTAATTTCACCAATACCAATATGCTCTATGTATTCTTCTAGCTGCTGGATGAATCTGATCCCATCTTTTGGTTTCGTGTCACGGCCATCAGTAATCGCATGGATACAAACTTGTGAAAGTTGCTGTTCCTTCGCTAAGTCAAGTAGTCCCAATAGATGGGTAATATGGGAATGCACCCCCCCATCAGAACAAAGTCCCACTAGATGCAACTTGCCGTCTTTGGAACGAACTTCCTGGCAAATTTTCACCAGGGCTGGGTTGACCCTTAAAGAACCGTCTTCTACAGCATCTGAGATCCGTACCAGTTCTTGTGGTACGACTCGACCAGCGCCAATGTTCAAATGACCAACTTCCGAGTTGCCCATTTGACCTTCTGGCAACCCTACGGCTTTTCCTGATGTGCGAATGAGGGTGTGGGGATAGGCAGCCCATAAACTGTCCATAATCGGAGTTTTGGCAGCGTTAATAGCGTTTCCTCGCTTTTCCTCACAGTAGCCCCATCCATCTAGAATGACTAGCACCACAGGAGCAACAGGTGCTTTGGTCATAGTAAAATCGCCCTTTACTTTTTGTAATACCTGAATGATACCATTGCTAATCGTTTATGGAAGTTAAATTTTGCCGATTAATTTCTGATAGGCCAATGGTTATCATGTTTCATCCCATCAAAACAGCTTTCGTCGCTACTAGTAAGGATTGTGCAAAAGCAGCATATCCTTCTGGACAGACAGTTGTGATTATTGCTAAATCAATCTGTTTACCCAAGTTCCAACGAATTTTTAGCGAACGCTGATTGCTAGTATCTTCAGATAAATAAGTTGATTCCAAATCCTACGACTCATTCTCGATTTCCTCCAAACCCATTCGTAAACCAAAGTTCACCCAATGCGCCATCATAAGCTTCTAAAGCCTTTTGAAACCGCACAGAATCTATAGGTAATTTATGAACTTGAGTTTTACCTTCTTTGTCTAGTTCAACCGCACGGACTTGATATGGTTCAACATAATTTAATAACACAGGGGAATGAGTTGTAATTAAAACCTGAACAGGTTTACCAGTGATTCCTTCAGTTTTTTAAACTTACCATCGTCGTAGGCTAGATAATCTTCAAAAGTAAAATCCTTTAAAGTTCTTTGCATAATATATTCCTAGCTAGATTTACACTTCATAACTATTCTATTTAATGTAAGTTGCTAGTTAAAAAACAGGTGACAGAAAGCCAGAATCACAATCAGTCACCCGCCAATATTACCTACTTTCTTTTTGCTCCAGCTTTAGCAGCTTTGGCGGCTTTTTTCGCGGCTTTTTCCGCTTCTGCTGCTGCCAATTGTGCTAATTCTTTCTCTTCCGCTTTCTTATCTAGATAATAGTGATAATCCCCTAAGTAAACCCGAAATTCACCATCACGAATTTCCACAATTTTGTTAGCTACTTGGGAGATAAAATAACGGTCATGGGAAACTACAAGGGCTGTACCATCATAATTTTGTAAAGCCTCTTCCATCATTTCCTTCGCTGGAATATCTAAGTGATTGGTAGGCTCATCTAAAATGATTAAATTCGCTGGACGTAATAGCATTTTTGCTAATGCTAACCTGGCTTTTTCACCTCCACTTAATGCCCCAACTTTCTTAAATACAGTATCACCAGTAAATAAGAATCTTCCTAACAGTGTGCGAACTTCCTCATTTGTCCATTCGGGAACTTCATCATGAATGGTTTCCATGACAGTTTTATTTAGATCTAACGCCTCTGCTTGGTTTTGTTCAAAGTAACCAGCAATAACGTTGTGATCTCCTAATTTAACAATCCCTTCTGTAGGTTTTTCCACACCCATAATCATTTTCAAAAGTGTGGATTTACCCGCACCATTAGGACCTAGAAACGCAATTCTGTCTCCTCTTTCTACTAACAGATTTGCCGATAAAAACAGAATTTTATCCCCATAAATATGGGTTAAGTCCTTAATTTCTACTACTTCTCTACCGCTACGAACAGCATCAGGAAAACGGAAGTGTAGGGTTCTGACTCCCCCTACAGGTGCTTCGATGCGTTCAATTTTATCTAGTTGCTTTTCTCTACTTTTTGCCTGGGTGCTGCGGGTAGCACTAGCGCGGAATTTGTCTACAAATGCCTGTTGTTTTTCTAATTCTTTTTGTTGACGTTCGTAAGCGTTTAATTGTGCGGACTGATTTTCTGCTTTTTGTTGTAGGTATGATGAGTAATTACCCAGGTAAGAACTAGAAACACCCCGTTCAGTTTCCACAATTTGGTTACAAAGACGATCCAGAAATTCCCGGTCATGGGAAACTATCACCATCGGGGTAATTAAACCTCTGAGGTAATTTTCTAACCACTCAATAGTTTCTAAATCTAAGTGGTTTGTCGGCTCGTCCAATAGTAACAAATCGGGTTTTTGGAGGAGAATTTTACCTAAACTCATTCGCATCTGCCAACCACCAGAAAAAGCACTCACTAGGCGATCGCCATCTTCCAATTGAAATCCCATTTCTGGTAATATCTTACCAATGCGGGAATCTAAGTTATATCCGTCCAAAGCTTCAAATTGCCGCTGCAACCTGTCTAATTTGTGAATTAATTCATCTAACTCCTCTGGATCAGCAGTTTCCATCTCACGAGGTATATGAGACAAAGCCAACTGCACCTCGTTAGCTTCTTTAAATACAGTCCAAAACTCCTCTCTGACTGTGCGAGTGGGATCAACCTCAAACTCTTGGTTAAGATAAGCTATATGTAAACTAGCCGGACGAATAATTTCCCCAGCAGTCGGTTCAATCTCCCCAGAGATGATTTTCAATTGGGTAGATTTTCCCGCACCATTAACACCAACTAAACCAATACGATCTCCTGGTTTGACTTCCCAGTTGATATCTTTAAGAACTTCGCCTGTAGGATAAATTTTACTGATATGTTCTAGTCGTAGCATGAAGTGTCTCTTGGGTAGGAAAAGGGGCAAAACTAACGCCGTATTCAATCTTAACAAAAATTAACGTCTTATATACAAATTTTTGAATAAATCCCGTCTATCTGCACAAACTGATGTTTTTGGCAGATAGTACCCAACTATGATATTATCCGCGTCCATCTGCGTGTATCTGCGGTTAATCAATAGGAATTATACACAAGTCACGGAAAAATCAACCACCTTCGCCCAGCCTCCCCTGAGAATAGGCACAAAGGAAAGAGGATTTCCGAAATATTTTGCCTAAATTCCATTAAATTCTATATTGTCAACTATTTTGATCAAATAATTTATTGATCAACAGCCATAAATTCTAAATTCTCTTTGATTTATTTGATTATTTACAGTTTGATCAATAAATTGATAGTTAGTTATTATTAATAATAAGCATTAAGATAGTAAAGTAACCATGACTAACATCTCAAACCAATAAAAATGGTCTCCAGATGTATCTAATCATATTGACAATATTCACAGTTATAAAAAATTATCTGCATCAAATCTGGTAATCGTTAGTGGGGAAACTATGCACACAGTTGTTCTCGTTCTAGTTCAAGTGCTAATTGTGATTGGACTCTCAAGACTTGTAGGACTGGGATTTAAAGCAATTAAACAACCATTAGTAATTGGTGAGATATTCGCCGGTATCATGCTCGGTCCATCATTATTTGGTTTAATTGCCCCTGATCTAGCACATCATCTCTTTCCATTAGAAACAATGCCTTATTTGAACGTTTTATCGCAAATAGGGCTAATATTTTTCATGTTTTTAATTGGGTTAGAATTAAATCCCAAATACCTGAGTGGTAACTTAAAAACTGCCATTCTCATTTCCAATCTCAGTATTATTGTTCCCTTCGCTTCTGCATTTGTCTTATCTTTTGTACTGTATCCTTTGGTTGCCAGTAGTAATGTCAACTTTGCTCCCTTTGCTTTATTTTTAGGGGCAGCAATGTCAATTACTGCCTTTCCTGTTTTGGCGCGAATTATCACTGAAAATAATTTACAGGGAACTCGTTTAGGCACATTAGCCTTAACTTGCGCCGCAGTGGATGATGTCACAGCTTGGTGTATTTTGGCAGTAGCGATCGCCGTTGCTCGTCATGGTAGCATTGATCAACAAGCCGTTCTCACCATTATTGAAAGCATTGTTTATATTGGCTTCATGTTCACAGTTGGACGTTGGTTTCTCAAACGTTTGAGTAAACATCATCGTCGGACTGGGCGTTTAAGTCAATTGGTTCTGGCTGTAATTTATATGGGAGTTGTTTCCTCAGCCTTAATTACGGAATTTATCGGTATTCATCTGATTTTTGGCGCATTCCTATTAGGCGCGGTCATGCCCAAAGATGAGGAATTAGTCAGAGAATTGGCCATCAAAACTGAAGATTTTGTCCTCATCTTTCTATTACCAATATTCTTCGCCTACAGTGGTTTAAAAACACAAATTGGGTTACTCAACAGTCCTAAGTTATGGCTATTGTCTGCTCTGATTTTATTAGTAGCAATTGGCGGTAAATATACTGGTGCTTATGTAGCGGCTCGGATCAGCGGCATTGACAAACGAGAATCTTCCGCCCTGGGTTGGTTAATGAATACTCGTGGTTTAACCGAGTTAATCGTCTTGAACATCGGTTTAGAATTAAAAGTAATTACACCCTTGCTTTTTACCATGTTAGTAATTATGGCCTTGGTGACAACATTCATGACCTCACCATTACTAGAATGGACATATCCCAAACGCCTGATTAGATTAGATATTGTTGAACCAGAAGCAGAAATTCCACCAGAAACCCCACCAGAAATTACTGAACCCTACTCATTACAATATCGGATTTTAGTTCCAGTAGCTAATCCCGAAACCCAAAAAGGTTTGTTACAATTAGCAGCAGCGATCGCCATCAACAACCGACAACCCGCCCTAGTTTATCCCCTCAGTTTCATTGAACTCGAAGAAGACTATAGCTTTGAGAGTAGCCCCAACGAAGCCGATAGACTCATAGCCAAACGTCGTCAAAAACTAGAAGAATTAATCGCTACCCTAGAACCACCAGAAACACGCTCCTATATCCATCCCATAGTTCGGATATCTAGCAATGTCGCCAGAGAAACAGCACAAATAGCCAAAATTGAACGGCCAGACTTAGTTCTCGTTGGCTGGCATCGTCCCGCTTTTAGTAACAATCGTTTAGGGGGAAGAGTTGGACAAATCCTTAGCACCACACCAGTAGACGTGGCCGTATTTGTAGATAAAGGTGGAGAGCGCTTAGAAAGTTTATTAGTTCCCTACTCCGCCAACATTCATGACGATTTAGCCCTCATCATCGCTTTGAGAATACTCATTAACCATGATACTTGCATTTTACAAGTTTTACAGGTATTTAAAGGCCATCACACCCCAGACGAACTAAGTTATGAACTTAACGCCATGATCGGGCAATTACCTAAGAGTGTCCGCGATCGTATTCAAATCAACACCGTCACCACCCCAGACCCAATGCGAACCGTAATTGCTGCCTCGGAAAATGTTGATTTAACCATTGTTGGTACTAGTCGTCTCTGGGGAATTGAACGTCAAACACTAGGAAGATACACAGATCAACTCGCCATTCAATGTCGTTCTTCTTTACTCATTACCCGTCGTTACAGTCAAATCACCTCACATCTGACCTCCCTTTTACCAGCAATTAATACCCAAGAAACAATTCCCTAAATCCTCAAAATATCCCCAAAATCCCTCATTAGTAACCAATTCGCCCCTTCCTTCATCAATGTCTCCCCAGTCTTGAGTCCACAAAAATAATTCCCCAAACAAACCTACAGAAATTCCCATGATCGAATTTGCCCAACCCCTACCCAAGAATTTATAAAATTTGTCAAAATAGAAATCAGCAGTTTCAATTTTTAGATATGAGCAATACAAGTAATTTTCCTGAAGCTTTCCGTAAAGCTGAAAATCAAGGAATTGTTGGACCAAATGTCATTGCTAACGCCCTCCCCTACGTCGGTGGTGGATTGGTACTAACTGCCATTGGCACTTATGGTGGTTTAGGTATTATCCGCACTAATCCCGGACTCTTTTTTCCCACTTTCTTGGGAGCGGTAATTCTCGAATTAATTTTGTTCTTCGTTGCCCAAAATGTGGCATCAAAAGGTAACAAAGCCCTAGCATTACCCCTATTGGGTATTTACAGTCTATTATCTGGTTATACTCTCAGTGGCTTAGTCTTTGTAGCTTTGAAAACTCAAGGCGTAGGTATTCAAGGTATTGGTATTGCTGCTCTTAGTTGTGGTATTACCTTCATTGCTGCTCGAAAAATCGGTTCTAACCTTTCGGAAGCAGACGGAATGGCGTTAACAAAAACTATCAGTCTAGGCATTGTTGCCTTATTGGTTGTTTGTCTTCTCCAATTTGTCTTTGCCTTATTTGGTGTTTACACACCAAATTGGTTAGAAATCGGTATCTCTGGTTTAGGTGTATTTCTCTTCGCGGGAGCATCAGTAGTTGATTTTTACATCTTACCTCGCACTTACAGCAATGATGAATATTTACCGGCAGCTTTGTCAATGTACCTCACCTACATTAACTTATTTGTTTTTATCTTACGTTTGCTTATTGCTATCAATGGTCGTGATTAAATATAAGTAGGTAGATAAGTAGGTAGAGGAAACTTAAACTTTTCAGAAAAGGGGAAAAGGGAAAGAAAAATCTTTCTCCTGACCCCTACATTTAAAATCTTTCCGTATCTTGAGGAGTTCCCACAGCCCCAGGTTGAGATAAAAAGAAATTTTGAGCCGATTCATTTTGATATATACATCTAATATCCGGCTTTTCACTGTTTAAGTCCCCTGTAAAGCCAAAGGTATTCAAACGATTTTTACATTCCCTGACCTGATCTGAAGTCACAAGTTTTTTATTTTCCAAAATTGCCCAGTTATTTTGACGAATTACACATCCAGGACGGATATTAGGCTGGGCAACATAAACATTAAAAGGATTAAGAGTGACAAATAATCTAGCATCCATCACCATTGCACTAGCTCCATACTGGACGCAAATCTCAGGATTTGGCGCTTTGGTGTCAATAAACTCCCGGGAAGCCACATTTGATGAACTCAATGTAGTTGTAGAACTAAATGCAATCCCAATTCCAATTCCCAAAATCAGCACCCCCCCAAAAATGGCAATGCTGGCGAAGTTAAAAATCGGAGATTGAAAAATAGAGGCTTTAGGGGTATTAGTTGGTCTATTGTTAGAAAATTTACGTCTCATTTTCGCTTTATTACCGATACTTTTTTGCTAACCAATGCTAACAAATACATAAGTTGAGATTGTCTCTCAACCAAGGCGTATCAACCAATGCAGTAAGATAAATTCCTCGCGCACCATTCAAATCTCGGTTCATAGTTCTATGATCCATCCGAAATTTGATGATTTTAGATCCCCCTAGATTACTGATAATTTCGCCAGTCCAACTTACTGTTTTTGAAGTATATGCTTCATTGACATCAATTACTATTTTATTAAACTCATTAGCTTTATGCTTAATGAATTTCTTGAATTTGTAATGACTTAAAGTCAGCATCTGTCGAACTGATTTAGACCTCATTCTTCTTTTGGCTTTTTTGGACATAATAGATGTCTCAAAAGTAGGAAGTAAAATCACATCAAAATTATCAACTAAAAATCTAGCTGTTTTCTTGTGCAACTCATCTACTAGATATTTGATTTTTCCCCGTAGTCGAGTTGCTGCATTCTTTAATCTTTTCTTTTGAAGTTGAGTCCTGAGCCGATGTCTTTGATGATCTCTGCTTCTGGGTAGAGGGATTGCATATAAGCGACTTGTCTATCAAGGTCATCTCGCTGCTTTGTTCGCGTAGCGTCTCGAAGAGAGGAACTGACTCGACAGTAGCAAACAGTGGGAGTTCCAGTTGAATGCCTAATGTATGATTCAACATCATACAATCTTTGTCCTGCCGGGTTTTTAATGCTTTTGATTTTCCCTTCATCTGCATATCTCCTCAAGGTGTTTGGATGCAATCCCAGAAATTCGACCGCTTTTGGGAGTGGTATGTATGCCATAAAAGAAGTATAGCATTAGT